>JBLHHE010000111.1:0-6805 GCA_047616465.1 Alphaproteobacteria bacterium | reverse complement strand
AACAATTTGATGCCATTATCTTCATACAGGTTATGGGAGGCCGAAATCATGACGCCGACATCGGCGCGCAACGAACGCGTCAACATGGCGACAGCGGGCGTCGGCATCGGGCCAACCAGGACAACGTCCATGCCCATGGAAATGAAGCCGGACTGCATTGCGGGTTCGAGCATGTAATTGCTGAGCCGCGTATCCTTACCGATAACGGCCAAGTGGCGATGGTCGCCGCGGGTGAAATGACGCCCCGCCGCCATGGCGACACGCAACGCGGTTTGCGCCGTCATAGGTTCGACGTTTGCTTTTCCCCGAATGCCGTCGGTGCCAAAGAGCTTGCGCGTCATGTTGCCTGTCCGAGTCGCCCCATCAGTGCCTTATAGCAAAGTGACACTAATTTATCATTTCTAAGTCGAGCGTTTCTTATAGCTGGTCTGGGCCTGGCACCACATCGCCACCGCCTGCACGGTTTCGGCGACGTCGTGGACCCGCACGATTTGCGCCCCCTGGCCGAGCGCCGCCAGCATTGCGGCCAATGACCCCGCCAGCCTGTCCTGGGGGCCTGCCGTCCCAGCGATGGCGTCGATAAAGCTTTTTCGCGACACCCCGATGGCGACCGCACAGCCGAGTCCTTGAAATATCGCCAGTTGCGAAATTAGCGCCATATTATGGGCCACCGTCTTGCCGAAGCCGATACCCGGATCGACGCAGATCCTGGCCCGCGCGATGCCCACCGCCTCGCAGGCCCCAACCCGGCTGGCCAGCGCGTCATACACATCGAGCACCACATCGTCGTAGTGCGGCGCTTTCTGCATGGTCTCGGGCGATCCCTGCATATGCATGAGAACAACACTGGCATCACTGGCGGCGACGACATCGAGAGCCTCGGGGTCATGGGTCAGCGCGGACACATCATTTACGATACGCGCGCCGGCAGCGATGGCCGCACCCATAACCGGGGCGCGGCGGGTGTCGATAGATACAGGCACGCCGTCATCGGCCAGCGCCGCGACCACCGGCATGACCCGGGCGAGTTCTTCATCGACGGATACCGGGTCGGCGCCGGGTCGGGTCGATTCACCACCGATATCGATAATGTCGGCGCCGGCCGCGTATAACGCGCGGCCATGGGCGATCGCCGTCTGCGCATCGGAATGGTCGCCGCCATCGGAGAAACTGTCGGGCGTCACATTGACGATACCCATCACCCGCGGCTTGCCGTCGGCGCCCGACAATGGAGCGCCGGCGAATAACCCTCTCGCCTCGCTAAGAGACGCCAAGCTTTCGCCCAGCTCCGAAACGGCGCGCACCGATCGCTGAGCGCTGCCTTGGGTATCGCGGGATATTACTTCGCCATGGGTGAACGCCAACGGGCCTCCGGCCAGCGGGGCTGCGAGACCGCTGGCGCACATCGATTGTGCGGCAGCACCCGAAATCAGACCGAGCGGCCGGATATAGGTCATTTCATCAAATTGGCAAATGGGGCGAACAGGACGCCCGATATGCGGTACGGCGTCGGTAAATCCCGACCGTCAGCATCAACCCTGGGGTTGCGGTTCCGGTTCGAACCCCCCTTTGGGCCGATCCTTCTTCCCCGCAGCGCCGCTAGAGGGCACCGAAGAACGTGAGTGGTCGGAGGCATCGTCGTCGGGGTCTGGCCGATCGATCTGGCCGCCCGTAAGCAAATGACGGACTTCGTCACCCGACAGGGTTTCGTATTCCAGCAGCGCCTTGCCGACAATATGGAGCTCGTCCAGATTGTCTTGGAGAACTTGCCGGGCTTCGGACTCACCGGCTTCGACGAGCGAGCGAATTTCCTCATCGATGATTTTCGCCGTCGCATCGGATACATTCTTATGCTGCGACACCGAATGGCCCAGGAAGACCTCTTCCTGATTGTCTTCGTAGCGCAGCGGGCCCAATTTATCGCTGAAGCCGTATTCGGTGATCATGCGGCGCGCCAGACCGGTCGCTTCCTTGATGTCGTTCGACGCTCCGGTCGTCACCTTGTCCTTGCCGAAAATAAGCTCTTCGGCAATGCGGCCGCCAAACATCATCGAAATTCTGGCTTTCAATTCGTACTTCGAATACGTGTAGCGATCGCGCTCGGGCAACGACATGGTCACGCCCAGGGCCCGCCCGCGCGGAATGATCGTTACCTTGTGCAGCGGGTCGCAACCCTCGACATGCAAACCAACAAGTGCGTGGCCGGCCTCATGGTAGGCGGTCAGGCGCTTCTCGTCTTCGCTCATCACCATCGAACGCCGTTCGGCGCCCATCATGACCTTGTCCTTGGCTTCCTCGAATTCCGCCATGGTCACCATGCGGCGGCCCTTGCGGGCGGCCAGCAAAGCGGCCTCGTTGACCAAATTGGCCAGATCGGCGCCGGAAAAACCAGGCGTGCCGCGGGCGATTACTTTGGCCTCGACGTCCGGCGCCAAGGGCACCTTGCGCATATGCACTTTGAGGATTTTTTCGCGGCCTACAATATCGGGGTTCGGCACCACCACCTGGCGGTCGAAGCGGCCCGGGCGCAACAGGGCGGGATCGAGAACATCGGGCCGGTTTGTCGCGGCGACCAGAATGACGCCTTCATTGCTTTCGAAACCATCCATTTCGACCAGCAACTGATTGAGCGTTTGCTCACGCTCATCGTTGCCGCCGCCAAGCCCGGCGCCGCGGTGGCGCCCCACGGCATCAAGCTCATCGACGAAAATAATGCACGGCGCGTTCTTCTTGCCCTGTTCGAACATGTCGCGCACGCGACTGGCGCCGACACCGACGAACATTTCGACAAAGTCGGAACCCGAGATCGTAAAGAAAGGAACGTTTGCTTCACCTGCAATGGCACGCGCCAGCAGGGTTTTACCCGTTCCTGGCGGCCCTACTAGAAGAACGCCCTTGGGAATTTTGCCGCCGAGACGCTGGAATTTCTGCGGATCGCGCAAAAACTCGACAACTTCTTCGACTTCCTGTTTGGCCTCTTCCACGCCGGCGACGTCTTCAAACGTTATGCGTCCGGCATGTTCGGTCAGGAGTTTGGCCCGCGATTTGCCGAAGCCCATGGCGCCGCGGCCACCGCCGCCGCCCTGCATCTGACGCATGAACACGATCCACACACCAACGATCACAATGAACGGCAACCATGTCAGCAGGTGGCCGAGAACCGGGTTAATCGATTGCTTCGGAGCTGCGGTGATGCGGACGCCCCTATCGGTCAGGCGCTGCACCAATTGCGAGTCATCGGGCGCATAGGTCGTGAACGGGGTCTGGTTTTGCAGGGTTCCCGAGATGTCATTACCTTGAATGGTAACTTCGGCGACCTGGCCGCTTTCGACCTGGGTGAGGAATTCAGAGAACGCAAGCGGCTGCTCAGCCCCGTTTCGACCGGAACTTTGAAACAGATTGAACAGCGCCACCACCAACAAGGCGATGATCACCCACAAAGCTAAATTTTTACCGATATTATTCAACAGCCTACTCCGTTGACCCGACCGTTATACCTTAGACTGGTCACACTACAAATGCACATGCGACGGCGCGCCACACCAGGCCGCCACGCTACTCCCCCTACATGGGGACCGAACAGGGCCGAGGCAATGGGCTTGCCAATCCTATGGTATGTCTAATTCCATAATTAGACCTTACCAAAATGCGCCGGCCCCACAGCCAGCGGCGGCAGCCATTTAAGCTCCAATCCCGCTGTGACCGGCGCTTTAACCTTGTTATCGTATCCCAGATGGAGAACAGACATTACTTCATCGCCGCACCAAATAGCCGGCAATACCGTTCGCGCACCATAGGGAATGTTCGTATTCCGCAGCAGCGGATCGACCGCCACAATCTGGTCCCAGCCAGGGGCCGTCAGCGCCCCCAATCGGGCCTTTTCGTCTAAATTCTTCGTGACCGACGCCGCAAACCTGTTGTCCCAGAGAGCCGTAGCCCCGGCAATCAGGCGCACCGGAGGGCCGATACGGGCGGCTTCGCGGCACACATAGACCCAGTTTTCATGTCCGATCAGCCGGCATCCCGCCAATGTGTGGCCCCGAAAAAGACCGGTGCTTGTCAGCGCTTGCCGCAGGCGGCGGGTACGCTCGGTGCGCGGCGGATAGGGGCGTCCGGCGACAGCCATGACCGTGCGGGCCAGGACACGCTCGACGATTTCAGACGTTCCCGCTGCCAAAATCGTGCGATCGATCGTGACAAATCCCGCCGGGTGGAACCGTAGCGCTCGCGCCGCCAGACCGGCCGTCTCGCCTTCGGCCGAAATGCGCTCCTGCGCACATGTCTGTGCGGTGACCAGAGCCTCGGATAGCGATAATTCAACCCCCTGGGACCGCAAGCGGCCCCGGGCCATCTGCGTGTTGTGATTGCTGGGATCGTCGATCCAGCCTTGTCCGACGGCGTCGAGCGTCGCAGAGAGGCGCGCGCGCGGTACATCCAGCAACGGTCGCAACAACCGTAAGTGCCTCTGTTCGCTGAGGGGCGCCATGGCCGCCAGACCGTCACGGCCGCTGGCGCGTTCGCGGCGAATCAAAACGGTTTCGGCTTGATCTTCCCGGTGATGACCAACCAACAGGTGCAAGATCCCATGGTCGCGGCAATAATCCGTCAGTAAGCTGTAACGGGCCAAGCGCGCGGCGGCTTGAATACCGCGCGCCGGATAGGGGTCCTGCCAGCGCAGTACGCTGTGGCGAATACCATGGGCGCGCAGCCAGACCCCCACTTGCCGCGCCTCGGGGCCCGAGCCCGCCCGCAATCCATGATCGACGGTGATGGCCACCAGCTCACCCCCGCGCTGCGCCACCCAACGGGACGCCAGCAGCGCAAGGCTCATACTGTCGCGGCCCCCCGACACGGCGACGGCGATCGTCGGGGCGACTTCGAACGGCGCAAAACGCCCCATCCGTGTCGCGAATTCGTCGTCCGAAAACGGGGTTAGTGACGATGACATAAAAGCATCCACCGGCAGCGCGGCAGGCGTCGATTGCGCGGCACGGGGCCGCGCTGCTACTTGCATTTCAGGCGAGTGCGCTCTGTTTTCGCACGCTGCTTTATACTCGCCGAAGATTTCGGATATTCCTTGGTCAACTTATTCAGGGTAATGCACGCATCCGCGGTGCGGTCGAGCGACGCCAGCGACATACCGAGCTTAAGTAAATTGTCCGGCGCTTTGCTGCTTTTGGGGTAGCGTTGGAACCCGTCGGCAAAGGTACGCGCCGCGGCACCGAAATCGTCGCGGACATAAAACGTCTCGCCAAGCCAATATTGCGCGTTACCGGACAGCTCGTTTTCCGGATAGGTATCGACGAACGAGCGCAACGCCTGTTCGGCGCCGGCAAAGTCACGGCGCATCAGAAACCCGCGGGCATAGTTGTAGCGATCCTCGGGCGACCCCGCCGGCAATCCCGATGCATCGCCGGGACTCGCGGTTGCTTGCTGGGCGCCGGACCCGCCTGCACTTGGTTGCGTAATGCTGGCTGCATCGATCTGGCTCTGAGTTAGCGTACCGAGGCTGCCCGTCGAACCAGGAGCGCTGACCGGATTGGCCGGCGCCGAGCGCGATAGCACCGGCGCACCGGACGGGGCACGCGGGTCCGGCGCCGGGGTACCGGGGGTGGCGCTGGCCTGGCCATTTGCGCCTTCCAGAGCACGCAACCGGAAGTCCACATCGGCGACCAGCCGGTCGAGCCGGTCCTTGATCTGGTTCATCTTGAACCCCAATTCCTCGACCTGCCCCGTCAACCCGCGCATTTGCTCTTCGAGCTGGCTTGATTTCAATTGCAGCTGCGATACCGAGGCCGGCGTCGGCGCGCCCCCAATTACCGAACTTGCACCAGACGCCCCGGCAGGCTGTGGTGCACCGCGATAGACCGTGCGCTCCAGCGCCTGCAACTGGCGTTCCAGGCGATTAATCGTGTTCACCAACGGCTGAACATCGCTCGACTGGGCCAACACCGGCGCAGCCACAAGCAGAGGTGTTGCGGCAACAACGACAATCGCGAACACCGGGCCTAACAAGCGGCGGTTCAACAGGGAAATGAGCTGGCCGTAAGGTGCATTCATGACACCGTCCTTACATCGTTCAATTTCAGAATCCCGATATGCGCAAGATCGACCCTAACGTCAATCACGCGCTGCCAGACTGCTTGGGCAATTCGGCAAAACTATGGCGGTGAAAACAAAACAACCCCGGCCCGGGTATACGGTCGAGGTTGTCGTTGCGCGCTACTAAAAGCGCACGCTTTGAACGGCGTCCGCCCCGGCGAACCGGGGCGGTGCCAACAATTCCAATCGGCAAACTATTTGGCGAGAGCAACCACGCTACGGCGGTTCTGCGCATAGGCGTTTTCGCTCGAACCCGGAATGGCCGGGCGTTCCTTACCGTAACTGATCGTCTTCACCCGGTTGGGATCGATTCCCAGGGAGACCAGATATTCGCGCGACGCGTTCGCCCGGCGCTCACCCAAGGCCAAGTTGTATTCGCGGGTGCCGCGCTCATCGGCATGTCCCTCGATCATGATTTTGTTCGCCGGATATGTCACCAGCCAGGCACCCCAACGTTCGACTGTCGTGCGACCTTCAGCGGTTAGGGTCGATTTATCAAAACCGAAAAACACCCGATCGCCGACATTGATTTCTAAATCGAGTTGCGAGCCAGGCTTTGCGCCAGAACCGGGTGTGGTTGTCGCCACATTCGTGCCCGAGCCCGAAGTAGTCGCCGCGGCATTGCCACTGCTACCTGAACCTGCTCCATCGTCCGATGCCGTCGAACACGCCGCTAACAGAAATGCGGCCGCAACAACCACTG
>JBLHHE010000110.1:0-6815 GCA_047616465.1 Alphaproteobacteria bacterium | reverse complement strand
AAGGATGTGCGCATCGGCGATACCGTGATCGTGCAGCGCGCCGGCGATGTGATTCCCCAGGTGGTCGAGCCGGTGCTCGATAAGCGCCCCAAAGACGCGAAACCTTACGTTTTTCCAGACCATTGTCCGGTGTGCAATTCCGAGGCGGTACGCGACGAAGGCGAAGTGGCGCGGCGCTGCACCGGCGGATTGATCTGCCCGGCGCAAGCGGTCGAGCGGCTGAGGCATTTTGTCTCGCGCAATGCGTTCGACATCGAGGGACTGGGCACCAAGCATATCGTGGCATTCTGGGAAGACGGGCTGATCAAGGAACCGGCCGATATTTTTAAACTCGACGAAGCGGTGATCGCCGCACGCGAGGGGTGGGGCGATCAATCGGCCAAAAACCTTATCGACGCCATCGCCGAGCGCCGGAACATTTCGCTGGACCGCTTCATCTTCGCGCTCGGCATCCGACAGGTCGGCCAGGCGACGGCGCGGCTGCTGGCGCACACTTATGGCACTCTGGACGCCTGGCGCGCGGCGATGGCGGCGGCGCAGGATCCCGAGAGCGAGGCCTATGGCGAACTGGTCAATATCGACGGCATCGGGCCGTCCGTCGCCACCGATTTACGCGCCTTCGTACACGAGGCGCACAACCGGACGGTGCTCGACGATTTGGCGGCCGTGCTTGACGTCGCCCCCTTCGAGCAGCCCACCAGCGATTCGCCGGTCGCAGGCAAGACCATCGTTTTCACCGGAACCCTGGAGCAAATGACCCGGCCGGAAGCCAAGGCCCGCGCCGAAGCCCTCGGCGCTAAGGTCGCCGGCTCGGTATCGAAAAAAACCGATCTTGTCGTCGCCGGGCCGGGTTCGGGCTCGAAAGCGAAAAAGGCGCAGGAGCTGGGCGTCGAGACCATCGACGAAGATGGCTGGATGAAACTAATCGACGGCTAGGGTGTGATGCCCCTCTCCCTGCGGGAGAGGGTTACCCCAGCGGCTGTGTCGCCGCGGCGAGCCAGTCGCGGGTGGCGTTGTCGACCAGCGGGCCGATCTCGGTCATCACCCTTGCCTGATAAGCGTCGAGCCAAGCGCGTTCCGCTTCGCTGAGCAGAGAGGCTTCGATGCAGGCCCGGTCGAAGGGCGCGAGGGTGAGGGTTTCGAACCCTAGGATTTCCCGCTCCGCGCCTTCGATAGTGTCGATCGGCACCACGGCGACCAGATTTTCGATACGGATGCCGTAAGCGCCTTCCTTGTAATAGCCGGGTTCGTTGGAGACGATCATGCCCGGCCGTAGCGCCTGGGTCGTGCCGGCCTTGGAAATCCTATGGGGGCCTTCATGCACACCGAGGTAACTCCCCACCCCATGTCCGGTACCATGATCGTAGTCGAGACCCGACTGCCAGAGGAATTGCCGGGCGAGGGTGTCGAGCTGTCCCCCGGTGGTGCCGGCCGGAAACCGCGCCACGGCAATGGCAATATGTCCCTTGAGGACGCGGGTGAACCGGTCGCGCATCTGCGGGCTGGGCGCACCGACCGCGATGGTTCGGGTGACGTCGGTGGTGCCATCGAGATATTGCGCACCGGAATCGACCAGGTAGAGCTCGCCCGGCCCCAGCGCCCGGTCGGTCTCGGGGGTCACCCGGTAATGGACAATGGCGCCGTTCGGACCGGCGCCGGAGATGGTATCGAAACTGAGCTCGCGAAACAGATCGCCGCCGCCTCGAATATCAGCAAGTTTTTCGACAGCGCCGATCTCTGTAACCGCGCCGCCGGGGGCCTCGGCCGCCAGCCATGCCAAAAACCGCGTTAGCGCGGCGCCGTCGCGCCGGTGCGCCGCCCGCGCACCGTCGAGCTCGGTGTCGTTCTTGATCGACTTCGGCAAGGTCACCGGATCGGCGGCCCGGCGAATGTCAGCCCCGGCTTCGGTCAGGCGGTCGAACACCCACGATGCCGCCGTATCCGGGCAGGCCTGCACCCGCGCGCCGGCTTTGCCGAGACGGTCGAGCGCCGCCCCCAACGCGTCCGGGGCATGGCGCGAAATCCCATTACCAAGATGGGCGATCACCGCGTCGGAGACTTTCACCGGGTCGACAAACCAATCGACGGTCGCGTCGGCGTTGAGAATAGCGAAACTCAACGGTAGCGGCGTGTGAGACACATCGTTGCCGCGCACATTGAGCAACCAGGCGATCGAATCCGGCTGGGTCAGAACAACAGCGCCCGTGTCATTATCGGCGAGTTTCTGGGCGAGTTCGGTACGCTTTTCGGCACTGGACCGGCCGGCAAAGCGTAACTCGTGGGGAACCACCGGCGTTTGCGGCGGCGGCGGCTGATCGGTCCACACCCTATCGAGCGGATTATCCTCGACGGGAACCAGTTCGGCCTCCGCCTTGTCGCAGGCCTGGCGCAGGCGATCGACGCCGCGCACCCCATGGAGCCAGGGATCGTAGCCCAGCTGCGCTCCCTTGCTGAGATTTTCCGCGAGCCAGCCGGTCACCGGCTGCTCAGTCAAATGATGGAAACTATAGAGATCGGCCTCGACCTGATTGCGCACCTGCAAGGTGTAGCGCCCATCGACGAAAACCGCGGCTTGATCGGCCAAGACCACCGCCATGCCCGCCGATCCGCTGAACCCGGTTAGCCAGGCCAGGCGCTCGGCGCGCGGCGGCAAGAATTCGTTCTGATGCTCATCGGAATGGGGAACGATAAAGCCGTCCAGGTTTGCCGACGCCAACTGGGCGCGCAACGCCGCAAGTCGCGCGGCGGGGTCTTTATCGGATTTCGTCGGTTTGGCCATAATCGGAAGCTAATAGAGGGTCACCGCGAACACAATGAGAGCGTGCCCCAACGCGTTAAATAGGACGCCGGACGACCAACGTCGACCAGCCTTCGATGCGGTGCCTCGCGGCCAGAATCAAGCCTTGCTGGCGGTGGGCGGCGATAACCGGGCGTTCTTGTGTCGTCAGAAGCCCCGATAATACCGCATAGCCGCCGCGGCGCAGATGGCGGGCGCAATCGGGCGCCATGCGGGCTATCGGCCGCGCCAATATATTTGCCAGGATCAAGGCATAGGGACCGGACCGGCGAATCGCGTGGGCGGCGTAGCCGCGGCTGCAGATCGGCTTGTGAACCGACCCCAACCGGTTAAGCCGGACGTTATAATTCGCCATCGCCACGGCCACGGGATCGATGTCCGTCGCCATCACCCGCCGCCGCAAGCGCCGGGCCGCGGCCATGCCCAGAATGCCGGTGCCACACCCCATATCGAGTACCGGCCCCGGCAGCAGCAGACCCGGTCTACCGGCGAAATGGTCGAGCGCGATGAGGCAGCCTTGGGTGGTCGGATGGTGGCCGGTGCCAAACGCCGTGGCGGCATCGACCACGAGGGTGACAGTCCCCACCGGCGCTGGCTCCGCGTGGTAGGAATCGCGTATCCAGACGCCCCCCACTCGCAGCGGTGCGAAGCTTTCCCGGTTGACCGCCGCCCAATCGATCGAGGGCAGCCAAACCACATCGAGCGCCGGCATGGCGATACCGGCCGCCTGCGCGGCCGCCTCGAGATCGGCCTTCAAAACCGCCTCGTCGGGGGCTGTTTCGACATAGCCCCTTATCCGCATGGCATCGCCGGACGGGGCGGGAAACATACTGATGGCGCTGGTATGCGCCGCCACCACATCTGCAATAACATCGCCCGCCGCAGCCGGCACGATGACTTCTATTTTCCAACTGGGCAACGCGGCGGACACGGTCACACCGCGTCGGCGGCGACAACGAAACTGTCGAGAACCTTCTTTTCGCCGGCCTTGTCGAAGGCGATCGCCAGCTTATTGCGGTCGATGGAGATGACCCGACCATAGCCGAATTTCTGGTGGAAGACCCGCTCGCCAACCGCAAATCCGATCGGTTCGGCCTCGACCAAGGTCGCGTGGGACTCGATCAGCGGATCGGCGCGGCGGCTGCTCCGCCCCCCGCCCCATCCGCCGCGCTGTCCGAAACTCGACACGCGATCGCGCGCTGCGCCGCCGCCCTCATAAAGCCCCGGTTCGCTTTCGACCGAAACATGCTCCGGCGGCAATTCGTCGATGAAACGCGATGGCATGGCGCTTAACCATTGGCCGTGTATCTGGCGGTTAGCCGCGAACGATATGATTGCCGACCGTTTGGCCCGGGTCAGGCCGACATAGGCGAGGCGGCGCTCTTCCTCCAGCCCGGCTTCGCCGTTTTCGTCCATGTTGCGCTGATGGGGGAACAGGCCCTCCTCCCAGCCCGGCAGGAACACCGTATCGAACTCCAGGCCCTTGGCGCCGTGCAGGGTCATGATATTGACCATATCGACGCCAGCTTTCTCGGTGTTCTCCATCACCAGTGAGACATGCTCGAGGAACCCGCCGAGGTTCTCGAATTCCTCCATCGCCGAGACCAGCTCTTTCAAATTCTCCAAACGCCCCGGCGCCTCAGGGGATTTGTCGGTCATCAGCATTCCGGTGTAGCCGCATTCGTCGAGCACCATTTCCGCCAGTTCAGAATGCGCCAGCGCATCCGGCCCCTCGCCGGAAAGGGCGCGCCAGCGCGCAAAGTCCGCCATCAAATTGGCCAGCGAACTGCGGGTGCGCGGTTTCAACTCATCGGTCGTAACGATTTCCGCGGCCGCCCGGTACAAGCTGGTGCCGCCGGCGCGCGCCAAGGCATGCAGGGTTTGTAGAGTGGTGTCGCCGATACCGCGCTTTGGACGATTAATAATGCGCTCGAACGCCAAATCATCGTCGGGCTGATGGACAGTTCGCAAATAGGCCAGGGCATCGCGGATTTCCAGGCGTTCATAAAAGCGCGCGCCGCCAATCACCCGATAGGGAATCCCCAGCGTGAGGAACCGTTCCTCGAATGCGCGGGTTTGAAAGCCCGCGCGCACCAGAATGGCCATGTCCTGCAGCGCTATCGGCGTGCCATCGCGCCCGCGCCGTTGCAGATTTTCGATATGATCGGAGATAAACCGCGCTTCTTCCCCACCGTCCCACACACCCCGCACGAGAATCGGATCGCCGCCCTCGCCTTCGGTCCACAGGCTTTTGCCGAGCCGTCCCTCATTATGGGAAATAAGCTTCGAAGCGGCGGCAAGTATGGGCGCCGTCGAGCGGTAATTCTGCTCGAGGCGGACCACCTTGGCGCCGGGGAAATCCTCCTCGAAACGCAGGATGTTGCCCACTTCGGCGCCGCGCCAAGCGTAAATCGACTGATCGTCATCGCCCACGCAGGCAATGTTGCGGTGTCCTTGGGCCAGCAGGCGCAGCCACAGATATTGCGCGACATTGGTGTCCTGATATTCGTCGACCAGGATGTAGCGGAAGCGCTGCTGATACTCCTTGAGAACATCATCGTGGTTGTAAAATATGGTCAGGCAATGGAGTAACAGATCGCCGAAATCGGCCGCGTTCAGCGTGCGCAGGCGCTCTTGATACTCTTCGTACAGGCCGACCAGCCGACCGCCGGCCAGATCGCCCGCCTCCGCCGCCGAAACCTTGTCGGGCGTCAGACCGCGGTCTTTCCAACGCTGGATCACGCCCATCATGACCCGCGCCGGCCAGCGCTTGCTATCGATGTCGCTCGCCTCGAGAAGCTGCTTTAACAGCCGCACCTGATCGTCGGTATCGAGAATGGTGAAATTCGATTGCAGACCGACCAATTCGCCATGTTTGCGCAGCATGCGCACGCCAAGCGCGTGAAACGTCCCGAGCCAGATCGCCTCGGCCGGGCCGCCGACTAGATCGGCCACCCGCTCGCGCATTTCGCGCGCGGCCTTATTAGTGAAGGTAACCGCCAGCACCTCGTACGGCCGGACATGGCGGAACCGCAGCAAATGGGCGAGCCGCGTTGTGAGAACCCGGGTTTTTCCAGTCCCCGCCCCCGCCAACACCAGGGTCGGACCGTCCAACGCCTCAACGGCGTCACGCTGGGCCTCATTGAGTTGCGCAAGATAAGCCGGCTCGGCGTTTGCGCTCATCGCGGCAACCGACACTGGCTCTTCGTCTTCGATGTGAAACGGATCGGTCATGGGAGGCTAGTCTATACCATGGGCAAGTTATGAGTCGTCGGTGCGGCGGAACACGCAAACGTGGGGTAAACAATCGCGTGAACGCGTATCGAGCCTGCGACTCCAGTGCTAGTCTTTATATTGGGACGGCTTACCCTTGGCGAATAGGGGGACATGATTATGCTTCATCGACCTGATTTTCTACCCACCACACCGCGATTTAGCGCTGTTTTGCGTTCGATCCTTGCTGCAGCGGCGATATTTGCCGCGACCGCAACCGGCATTTCCGATGACGCCCTCGCCCAATCGCAACCCAGTAAGGCTGGATTACTCGACGCCGTGGTCGGTATCGATGCTCATATTCCCAGCAACGCCCGCACCGCCGGTACCCTTGGCACCGAGCGTCAGGGCAGCGGCGCGGTCATTTCTGATGACGGCTTGGTGTTGACGATCGGCTATTTGATCCTTGAGGCTAACAGTATCGATCTGACCACCAGCGACGGACGCACTGTCCCCGCCAAGTTTGTCGGCTACGACCATGCGTCGGGATTTGGGCTGGTACGCGCCCTTAGCCCCCTCGGGGTCAACCCCTTCGAGTTCGGCAATTCCGAAGGCCTCTCGGCGAGATCGCAAGCCCTAATCGCCAATCGGCTAGGCAAACATGCGGCGCAAGGCGTGTTCGTGGTCGATCGCCGGCCGTTTGTCGGCGCCTGGGAATATTTGCTCGACGACGCAATCTACACCTCACCCCCAAACGCCAATTTCAGCGGCGCCTCGTTGTTGAACAACGAAGGGCAACTCCTGG
>JBLHHE010000109.1:0-6835 GCA_047616465.1 Alphaproteobacteria bacterium | reverse complement strand
CGCAGGCGAGTTCCAGGGTGGCCGTGCCCGAGGCTGCGATCGCCACGTTGCTGGCGGCCATGGCGGCGGATTTCTCGTCCGCATTATCGACTATTGTTATGGGCGCGACCGCCGCCGTAATCGCGCGGACGTCGGCGACCACCGTAGAGACGGTTGGGATGACGACATGCAGGCCAGGATGGCGCGACGCCAATTGGTCGATCGAGGCTTCAATAACCGGCGTCAACTTTCTTACTTCGATGCGGCGGCTACCCGGCAGGGCGCACAACACAAGAGCATCCGCGGCGATGCCGTGCTGGGCGCGAAACGCCCGCCCCTCCTCTGCCGTTGCGATGGTTTCTAAAACCGGATGGCTAACAAAGGTACACGGCATATTGGCGGCATCGAAATACGCCGGCTCGAAGGGGAACAACGCCAGAATGTGATCGACGTATTTCTTAAACTTATTCACCCGTTTGGGCCGCCATGCCCAAATTTGGGGTGCGACATAATGAATGCGCGGCTGTGTGCGCTTTTTCAAACGCCGTAATACGGCGAAGCCGAAGCTCGGCGCGTCGATGGTGATGATCGCATCGGGCTGCAGCGCCGCTACCGCCTTGGCGACATCGCGGATGCGCCGCAACAGCCGGGGGGCTTGAGGCAGCACCTCTAGCAGCCCCATAACCGCGAGCTGGCGGTAGTCGAACAAGCTGTCGAGGCCCTGCGCCTCCATTTGGGGGCCGCCAACTCCGGAGTATCTAATACCCTGGGGGGCGGTTCGGTTGAGGGCTTCCATCAAGCGGGCGCCCAGAACATCGCCGGACGGCTCGCCGACGATGATAAAAACATGCAATCGATCGTCAGAAGCCGTCATAGTCGATCTGTAGGAACCTTGGGTTCTTAAACGACGTCGTAGTCGGTGTGGTAATCGTCGGGCTTGATCCCGACGATGAATAAGCCGGCGGCATCGGCGTCGGCGACCACGCGGGCGGGCTCGATGACCAATGTCGCACCAGCGGCGACCGCGATACCCGCCAGGCCGGCGTCGGCCGCTCCCGCGACGGTCTTGGGCCCAATCGCGGGCATATCGGCGCGTTTCTCCTGCCCGGGCTTGGGTAATTTCACCAACACTCCGC
The DNA here is from genome assembly GCA_047616465.1 of Alphaproteobacteria bacterium. Classification (GTDB taxonomy): domain Bacteria; phylum Pseudomonadota; class Alphaproteobacteria; order UBA6615; family UBA6615; genus JABDJY01. The sequence goes on along the minus strand of JBLHHE010000109.1, from coordinate 5,720 downwards.
CGCGGCTCTGCCCTTGTAGCGCGCCGCATCGTTGCAGCATGGCTTCGGTCCCTTCCGCCGCCTCGACCCCCAGCACGACACCGTGGCGAACGACCACGGCCTGACCAATATCGAGCTTACCGATTTGGTAGACGACACTGACCCCGCGGGTGATATCAGCCTCATCGTCTTGTGTCGGCTGGTGACGGCCGAACGGGCCGGCGCCGGCCCGGAGATCGGCGAGGATGGTGTCGGCGCCGACCACCCGAAATCCCTCTTCTTCTTCGAGCGAGCGAACAACGGCGCCCAAAAGCCCATTATCGCCCTTGCTTAAGAGGCCCCGGGCGAGGAACCTTGCGGCCCGCCGATCAGGCCGCAATTCGGCTAAACTGGGCCGCCGTACCGGCCCGGCAAGGACAAGCTCCTCACATTGTTCAGCCCGCAGACGACCAATGGCCTCTTCGACCGCGCCCAACCGGACCCAAGCCTGGGGCGCATCGCCGATAATTTCGGCGTCCGCTTGGCCCTCAAAGGCCAATACGAAAAAGTCCCGGCCGCTGGAGCGGCAGGCTTCGATGAGATTTCCAGGAAGCGGACCACCGCCCGCCAGGATACCGAGTTTAGCTGCCATTCGAAGATTTTGGCTGCAACAAGGCGCGCGACGACTTCACGCGGATAAATTCGACAATCTCCATTACCGGACTGCTTTCGCCGTACAGTTCGACAACGTCGTCGACACGTTCGGCAAGGGTGCCCTCGGGGGCGAACAGCAAGCGATAGGCAGTGCGTAAGGTGTGAATGTCCTCGCGGGAGAAATTGCGCCGTTGCAGCCCCACCAGGTTCAAGCCGCGCAGCCCGGCGCGCGCGCCCATCGCATGCCCATAGGGTATGAGATCGTGCTCAATGCCCGACATACCACCTATCATCGCGTGAGCGCCGACGCGCACGAACTGGTGCACACCGGACAGACCGCCGACGATCGCGTAGTCGCCGACTTCGACATGACCGCCCAAGGTGGCGTTGTTGGCCAGGATCACATGGTTTCCAACGATGCAATCGTGAGCAATGTGCGAGCCGATCATAAACAGGCAATCGTCGCCGATACGCGTTTCCATGATGCCACCCTCGGTGCCGGGGTTCATGGTGACATGTTCTCGAATTTGATTGCGCGCGCCGACGATCAGTATAGAGGCCTCTCCCGCGTATTTGAGATCTTGCGGCTGTAGTCCGATAGAGGCGAACGGATAAATCGTCGTGCCCTCACCGATGGTGGTTCTCCCGTCGACGACCACATGGGAGTGCAATTGAACGCCGTCACCCAGCGTGACGCTCGAACCGACGATGCTATAGGGGCCAATTTGAACGTCGTCCCCAAGGATCGCTTCTGGTGCAACAATGGCGGTGGGATGAATACTGGTCATTCAATCATCCATGATCATCGCGGAATAGACCGCTTCGGCCACCATTTGGCCATCGACCTTTGCCTCGCCGGAGAATTTCCACACCGGTCCGCGGCTTCGTTGGACGCGCACTTCCAGACGTAATTGGTCGCCCGGCACCACCGGCTTGCGAAACCGCGCGCTGTCGATGGTCATAAAATACACCAACTTGCCCCTGGCTCCCTCACCCAGCGACTCAACGACCAATACGCCGGCGGTCTGTGCCATGGCTTCGATAATCAAAACACCTGGAAACACGGGCCGCTTGGGGAAGTGCCCGGCAAAAAACGGCTCATCGATTGTGACGTTTTTGATTCCGACAGCGCTCTTCTGCTGGACGATTTCCACAACCCGGTCAATCATCAAAAAGGGCGGCCGATGGGGAATCAATTCCATCACCTCGAGAACGTCGATCGAAGTTCTAGGGGCTAAATCCGATGTTGCTGTTTCTAAATTCGTGCTCATGTCAAAAATCCAGGGTGTTACCAACGGTGTCGCTTTTGGCCATCATCACTTTGAACTCTTGCCCTTTGCCAGCTTCGCCAACATCGCGAGTTGACGAAAGTACTCCCGTGCCGGGATAGCGGGATTGCCGGCCAATTTGTCGCCGGGCGTGGTATCCCGCATGGCGCCGCTGCGCGCGGCGATTTGCGTTCCAGCGGCAATTCGGATGTGCCCCGCGACCCCTGACTGTCCCGCCAAAACGACGAAATCCTCTAGATGAGCGCTGCCGGCGATTCCCGCTTGGGCGACGACAACACACCCCTGTCCCATATGGACGTTGTGACCGATCTGCACCAAATTATCAATCTTGCAGCCATCGCCGATAATTGTGTCCGGTCCCGCTCCCCGGTCGATACAGGAATTGGCGCCGATTTCGACATCGTTACCAACAATGACGCGGCCGAGTTGAGGGACATCGAGATGGCCTTCCGGCGACATGTCGAATCCGAATCCCCGTTGGCCGATCCGTACACCGGGGTGAAGTAAACAGTGAGTGCCGATCGCGCAGTGGCTTAGACTTGCATTAGCCCCGATTTCGCTTGCCGCGCCAACCGACACCGCGCGCTCGATCACCGCCCCGGCGCCAACGCGCACCCGTTCGCCCAACACGACATCCGCGGCGATTACCGCATTGGGGCCGATCGTGCATTCGTCACCAATCGTTGCTGATGGATCGATAATAGCGCTTGGATGCTGGCTCGATGTGCCGGCGTTGGCCCCCGGGTAGAATGCGCGCGCGATGTGGGCGTAGGACCTGTAGGGACGATCGCTCAACAACAACGCCATGCCTTTGGGGGCTTCGCCGGCCAATTTTGGCGCAATCACGCAGGCACCGGCATTACTGTCACGGAACGCTTCAACATATTTCGGATTGTCGAGGAAGCTCAGCGTATCAGGACCGGCGGTGTCCAAGGGCGCGACGTCACGGATTAGCCGCTCGGGGTCGGAATCAGCGTCCAACTCGACGCTGGCGATTTGTGCCAATTCTCCCAGCTTGAAGGGACCATGGTTATCGAAAAATCGAGGATCAGCCATCGGTTGGCCGGCTCTTCATTTAGCTTTGCCAGCGTTTGTGTTCTTTTCCAGCTTCAGCTCTATCGAAGGTAGGCGCTTGTTGAGGCGTTCAAGAGCGGGCTTTGTAATGTCGAAACCTTCAACCGCAATCACAATTTGCGACCGATTGATGATTAGGTTTATATCGAGTTCGTCCAAAAGCTTGCGCAATTCATCGAACAGTATCAATTGGATTTGGTCGTTAGTGCGCCGGAGACCCTGATCGAGGGTCTGGCCTAAATTGCGCGATCTTCTTTGTAGATTTATGACATCGGCTTGGAGTTTCTGCTGACGCTCAGTGAAGACTTCTGGCGTTAGTATGGCACGTTGCTGCTGCAGTTCCTGATCCTGGGCACGTAGTTTCTTTTCTTCTGCCGCCAAAACCGTCCGTTCCTTGGCAGCGATAGCATCCATTTGTGTGCGCGCCGATTTCGCCGCGAGCGATTCGCGCATGATGCCTTGGAGATCGACAATGGCGATTTTTGGTGTCGGGGAATTGAACTTAATTTGAGCGTTTGCCTGCGAAGCCGCCAACATCATAAGGGCTGCAAACAAGCTGCTGACGAGGGGTCGGGTGCGCGTCATATCGGTCCGTATCGGTTAGAAGCGAGTTCCAAAATTGAAACTGAATACTTGTGTCTTGTCGTAATCCTTTTTGAGGACGGCACTGGCAAAGTCAACGCGGAGCGGCCCAAACGGCGATACCCAGCCAAGCCCAATCCCCAAGGAGGCCCGTGGGGTGGAATCATCAACCAAGTTGGCGAACGGATCATCTATACCCCAGGCGCTGCCGAAATCACTGAATACGCTACCTTTAATATCAAACTCTTCCGGTAGGCCAAGTGGAAATGTCACTTCGGCCGTGCCGGCATAGAATTGATGCCCCCCGATCGCGTCATTGGTTACGAGGTCGCGGGGCCCAACGCCGGCGCTCTCGAAGCCCCGCAATGACGAGCCACCGAGATAGAATCGGTTCGTCAGCCGCACGGTATCATCGTCGAAAGTGAAGACATGCCCAACTTCGCCGGTCAAACTACCGATGACCGATGAGCCAAATAGGCCGGAATAGATACCCGCCTCTACTTTGTTGCGTAAATATTGTTCCGATCCTCCCAACCCGGCGACTTCGACGTTATAGCTACCAAAATAACCGTCGCTTGGATTAAACCGGCGATTGAGCCGGTCCAAGAAAAATTCGTTGCTGACACTCGATGTGGTGTGGCTGCCGGCTTGGGATTTAACCACCTGAGACGCCGATGCCTCTACATCGCTGACACTTTGGCGTGATAGCGAATAACGCAAGGTATGCCGTAATTTTGGTTCGAGCTGATAGCCCGAGCGCAGCGCAAACCCCTGTTGATCTTCTTGAAACGAGCTCTCATCGGAGAGGTCGGTTGTGCGGATAAAGACGTCGAATCCTGCAGCCAATTGGCGATCGAGGAAGTAGGGTTCGGTAAAGCTCAAATCGATGCGTTGTTGCTCGGTGCCCAGCGACAGGCCAAGGCGCAGGTCTTGGCCGCGCCCCAGTAAATTTCGTTCGCGAATGGAGATGTCGCCGAGCGGGCCAGCGCTGGACGAAAATCCGGCGCCGATCGAGAGCTCTCCGGTAGATTGCTCTTCGACAGCGACATTAATCACAGTACGGTCGGCAGCCTCTCCCGGGTCGTTGGAGATATCGACGCGCGAGAAGAAGCCGAGGTCATTGAGCCGTTTGCGGGTCGCCCGCAGCTTGGCTGTATTGAACGCATCACCTTCTGCAATGGCAAATTCGCGCCGGATCACTTGGTCCAGCGTACGGACATTGCCGCTTATGTTGATGCGTTCGACAAAAACGCGCGGCCCTTCGCTAATCTCATACGTAACATCCAAGAGCCGTGTTTCGCGGTCCCGGTTGACCCGGGGGCGTACATCGACAAAGGCAAAGCCGCGCGCGCCGAGATTGGATGTGAGGGCCTGAACCGTTTCCTCTACTTCATCGGCATTGTATTGCTCGCCCTCCACGCCGACGATTAGCGATTCCAGTTCGTTGGGTTCAATATCGCGCAGACGGCTGGTCACGGCGACTTTGCCAAAGGAATATTCCTGGCCTTCCTCGAGCGTGAAGGTGATAACAAAGTCTTCCCGGTCTTCGGTTAGTTCAGCGATCGCCGATACGGTCCGGAAATCGGCATAACCCTCTGAAAGATAGAACCGCCGTAACAATTCACGGTCGAAAGACAGCCGATCGGGGTCGTAGGTGTCGTTCGATGTGAGAAAACGCCAAAAAGCGGATTCGTCGGTTTGAATGGTATCGCGCAGCGTGCCGTCCGAAAATTGTTGGTTGCCGATAAAGTTGATGGAGCGGATACCGTTGGACGGTCCTTCGTCGACCTCGAATACCAAGTCCACGCGATTTTCCGGAAGCTGGATGACCTTCGGCTCGACCGTGGCCCCAAACCGGCCCGAGCGCCGGTAGATGTCGAGCAGCCGTTTGACATCGTTTTGGACTTTCGTGCGGGTATAGACAACACGGGGACGTAGGGTCACTTCCGCGTCGAGTACTTCGTCGGCGAGCCGCTTGTTCCCCTCGAAAGCAATGCGGTTAATGATGGGGTTCTCGACCACCTGAATGATCAAGGCATCGCCTTCGCGGCGCAACGTCACGTCGGCAAACAAACCGGTGTTGAACAAGCTCTTGAGAGAGGCGTCGATCCGGGCTGAATCATACGTATCGCCCGGCTGGATTTGAACGTAGGAATTAACCGT
>JBLHHE010000108.1:0-6848 GCA_047616465.1 Alphaproteobacteria bacterium | reverse complement strand
CGCTCCCTGGGCTGCGCGCCAGGGGAAACCTTGCGGCGGGTGCATCTCCCGCTGATCCGCAGCAGCGTGTTGGCCGCCGCGACCATCGTGTTCGTCGACTCTATGAAAGAATTACCGGCGACCTTGATCCTGCGGCCGTTCAATTTCGACACGCTGGCGACCCATGTCTTTCAGTTCGCCTCGGACGAGCGTCTCGAACAGAGCGCGCTAGCCGCCCTGACCATTGTCATCGCCGGGGTCGTGCCGGTGATATTGTTAAGCCGGGCCATCCGCTCCCCCCATCCGTCCCGCCAGTCGCCAAGCTTCTACGCCGCGCCCCTGCCGGTACAACCGGTTATCACGGATTAGAGCAGCCCCATGTCACGCAGCTCGGCGGCCATTTCCGGAGGTGCCTCGTTTTCATCGTCTTGGCCGCCCGATGCATCCACTGGCGCGCGGTCCGGCTCCAGATAGCGCCAGCCCTGGAAGGGGCGCGAGCGGCGCGAGCGCACGCCAACCAATGTGGGGTCGAGATAGATGGCGCAGCGTCGATTGCTCTCGTTATCAGCCACCGGCTCAATCCCGGTAATCGTCTGGCGCACCAGAATATGGCCTTTCACGACCCAGAACAGAGAGCCGCCATGGCCGACGATTTCGTCGCCGCGCTTAGGCATATTACGCGTCAGGATTCTGAGCCGCGGTTTCTGGCCGTTGACCGACTGTTCGGCCAACCGTTGCTGCTGGCGCTCGCGTAGATGGGCAACCGTTTCGATGCCGACCGCGAGCTTTATGATGTGAAGCGCCATGGCGCCACCATAACAATGCGCGCGCGCCCCTTAAACCGGCCGAGCGCCATGACCTAAAATAAATTCAGGCGGCCTTCGCGAGAAAGGCTTGCGCGGCTTTCGATGTGGGCTCTCTCCCCAGCGCAGCGCAGATATACTGACCCGCGGCAACGACAACGGCGAAATCGACACCGGTTTCGATGCCCAAACCGTCGAGCATATAAAGCACATCTTCGGTGGCGACATTACCCGAAGCCCCAGGGGCATAGGGGCAACCGCCTAGCCCGGCAACGGCGCTGTCGATGGTTGCGACGCCGAGCTCCAGGCAGGCCAGAATATTGGCCAGGGCTTGGCCGTAAGTATCGTGAAAATGAAGCGCTAATTGCGCCATCGGCACTTCACGGCCGACGGCCTGCAACATATCGCGCGCCTTTGCCGGGGTCCCGACACCGATGGTATCGCCGAGGCTGATTTCATAGCATCCCAGGGCCAGCAATTTACCGGCCAGCTCGGCAACCTTGGCGATCTCGATATCGCCCTCGTAAGGACAGCCCAAGGCGCAGGATATATAGCCGCGTACGCGCATCCCGGCAGCTAACCCCGCCGCGCAGACCGGCGCGGCCCGCTCTAGGCTTTCGGCAATCGAACAATTGGTATTTTTCTGGGAAAACGTCTCCGACGCAGCGCTGAAAGTCGCAATCTCGGTGACGTTAGCGGCCAGCGCGCGCTCAAATCCCTTCATATTCGGCACCAGAACCGGATAGACCGTGCCCGGCCGCCGCACGATCGCGTTGAGCACCGCTTCGCTGTCTGCCATCTGGGGCACCCATTTGGGCGATACGAACGCGCCGGCTTCAACCGCCGGAATTCCCGCGTTCGCGAGGCGGTGGATCAACTCGATTTTGACCTCGGTCGGCACCATCCCCGGCTCGGCTTGCAGGCCGTCACGGGGGCCGACATCGACAATTCGCACCTGTTTGGGCATCGCCATCGCGGGGGAACTTTCCTTTATCAGCCGTTTTCGACCAACGAGTAATCGTCGTTGCTCGCCAGGGATTGCGCCAAAGGCAGGCCCAACTCGCCGCGAACGATATTCGCGCCGCGAACGATCGACACCATTTTATTGAAGGCGTGGCGGCGGCTCATGCCTTCGCGGCCCATGCCACAGTCGGACGACAACACCAGACGTTCTGCGGGAATGTGCTTCAATGCGCTGCGAATGGTACCGGCAACCTGCTCCGGCCGTTCGACCTGCAGGGAATGGTGATCGACCACGCCGATGGCGACTTTCTTGTCGCTCGATATCACGGCGCCCGTGGCTTCCAAATCGGCGCCGCCGGCGCTGCAGCATTCGAACGTCACGACGTCGGCATCGACCCGATTCAGCGCTTCAAGCGCCGGTGCGTAGCTTGGCTGGATCGCGAACAGACGCTGTTGGGCCGGATTACCCCAGCAGGTATGACACCAGACTTCGGTCTTATCGCGCAATCCCCGCACCGTATTGTTGAACACTTCGACCATGAAATCGGGGTTTAACACATCGTCGGTCAGGCCCTTGGCGGCGAGAAGGTGGATTTGCGGCTCTTCCATTTGAATCACCGGACAGCCGCCATCGGCCAGCTCTGTGAGCTCTTCGTTTAAGGCATCGCTCACCGCCCAGATGCATTCACGCAGGTCTTTGTAATGAAAATTTCGTACCGCCAACGCCAACAATTCTGCGGTGATGGTGCCAAACTTTACCGGCCGCGTGGTGAGGCGCTGCGCCGTTTTCCATATCGACGTATATTGCAAATTGCCGCGGCCAACCGCCCCGGTAAGATCGGGCATGATCCGCGCTTCCAGTACTTCGTGAAGGATCTCGCCGCGGGTGTTGGGAATGCCGGCGCGCCCGCCTTCGGGCCGATAGGCGTATTCGCCGGAGAATCCTTCCATATGGTTGGGGGCGTAAGAAAACCAGCTATGGCCGCCGACATCCTCGTCGAACCGGGCGTCGCCGTCGGTGCAGATATCCAAACCGGCGGTTTCCTGATCGCGCAGATAGACCGACACGGCATCGGTATATTGTTCGCGAAACCGAGCATTGACCATCGCCGTGCGAAAACTTCGCTTGCCGAGATTCTCGGTGTACCAGCCAGGCCGGGGTAACGAGCCGATGACACTGGTGGGAAGGACAATGCCGTCCGTTGCGTTGTACATTACTCTTATCCGCCCTGTGATTAATCTGTGCTGGACCATAATCGCGGTATTTCGACGTCGCCACAAGCCACGCCGCTCAACCTAATAGTCATTCAGCTTGTTTTCTTTGTCCTTCGCCAAACGCAGCAATTCGACGCCCTCTTCAACTTGCTCTCCGGCGGTAAAAAAGACATGCGCGACAATCCCGTCGGCCGGCGCAGAAATGGCATGTTCCATTTTCATCGCCTCCAGGATCATGACCGTTTGACCGCGAACCACGCTGTCCCCGGCGGCGACCATTGCCTGCACGACTTTACCCGGCATCGGAGCGGTCAGGCCGCCACCGGCGCCTTCCCCACGGTCCGCTTCGGCCAAGGGCACAACATGGGTCAGCCGCTGCTGGTGAGGGCCGTCGGTCACGATCAGCGTGTGCCCGTCGCGGTAGACCGCGATATCTTCTGGCAGCGGACCAACCGCCAGCGGGGCCGCACTATCGGGCAATGCCGCCTGCCAGCCATTGCCGTCATTCATCATGTCGATGGAAATATCGATATCGCCGTGGCGCAGCTCCACCCGGTCGCGCGCCGGCAGATTGGGCCGCCAGCCATCGACCGCGTGCCACGGTGAATTGGTGTCGCCGGAACGCGGCGTCGGGGCCTGTGCCCGTTCCTCGAGCAGGAAGGCGAGCGCCGCCAAAATCGTGGCGTCATTGAGCGGCGCCGGTGGCGGCAGCAACTCGGCCCGATGATCGCCTATAAAATTGGTGTCGATCTCGCCGGCAATAAACGCCGGGTGGTCGAGGGCGTCAGCCAGAAACGCCTGATTGGTGATCGGACCGATGAGTTGCAACTCGCACAGCGCCCCGTGGAGACGCCGCAGCGCGGTTTCGCGGTCAGCGCCGTGGGCGATCACTTTCGCAATCAACGGATCGTACTCAACGGCTATAGAGTCGCCGTCTCGAATACCCGTATCGATGCGGACCCCCTCCCCGGCCGGCCACTTCAAATGCACCAGCCTGCCGCCCGCCGGCAAAAAATCCCTGTCGGGGTCTTCGGCGTAGAGACGCGCTTCGACCGCGTGGCCGGTCTGGGTGATCGCCGCTTGGGCCACCGGCAGCGGTTCGCCCGACGCTACCCGCAATTGCCATTCGACCAGATCGTATCCGGTGATAATTTCCGTTACCGGGTGCTCGACCTGCAAGCGCGTGTTCATTTCCATGAAGTAAAACGGCCCGTCCGCGCTGCCCGCGGCGGTATCGACGATGAACTCGACCGTTCCGGCGCCGACATAATCGATGGACTTTGCCGCCGCGATCGCTGCGGCGCCGATTTCGGCCCGGCGCGCCGCGCTCATTCCCGGCGCCGGCGCTTCCTCAATGACCTTCTGGTAACGCCGCTGCAGCGAACAATCGCGCTCGAACAGATGAACCAGGTTTCCTTGTGTGTCGCCGAACACCTGAACCTCGACATGGCGGGAGCGTTCGAGATATTTCTCGACAATCACCCGGTCGTCACCGAAGGCGCCTTGGGCCTCGCGCTGCGCGGACATCAAGGCCTCGGTGAACTCAGCCGCGCTCCGCACGATCCGCATGCCACGCCCGCCACCACCGGCAGAGGCCTTGATGAGAACGGGGAAGCCGATTTTCTGAGCCACCCCGGCTAACTTTTTCGGGCTCTGATCGTCATCGTGGTAGCCCGGCACCAAAGGAACCCCAGCGCGCTCCATCGCCGCCTTGGCTGCCGCCTTATCCCCCATGGCGCGGATCGCATCGGCGCTCGGCCCGACAAAGACGATCCCGGCCGCCTGACAGGCATCCGCGAACGCCGCGTTTTCCGACAAGAATCCGTAACCGGGATGGATGGCCTCCACCCCCGTCTCTCGCGCTGCGCTTAACACGGCGTCGATATTCAAGTAACTCTCCGCCGGCGCCGGCGGGCCGATGCAGACCGCCTCGTCGGCTTGCGCGACGTGCAAGGCGCCGGCATCGGCCTCGGAATAAACCGCAACCGTGCGAATGCCCATTCGCCGGGCCGTGCGCATGATACGCACGGCGATCTCGCCCCGGTTGGCGATCAGCAAGCGTGAAATCACCGGCTTACTCCTCGCCCGATTCAAAGGGATCTTGGCCGTTGGGCCTGCGCGCATAACGCATAATTTCAAAGAAGCCGAACAGGAACAGCAGGATACCGAGCATGACCTCGACTGCCGTTACCGCCCGGATCGCATCCGAGACCGGGGTAATGTCGCCGTAGCCCACCGTCGACACGGTGATGAGGGAGAAATACAGGCTATCGACGAAACTGATCGGCTGCGGCTCACCGGCAATCAGGAATAACGGGGTGCCGGCGATCCGGTCGGCAATCCGATAGATCATGGCAAACACGATCACATTGAACGAGTACAGGGTGAAGAATGCGAAGGCCGGCGCGAACAAATGCAGCATCCGTACAAAAAACTGATCGAACAACAGGCCGGTATCGATCAGGAAAACGCAGATCGTGCGGCTCATCACGACGATAAAGATCGAGGTCACACCCATAGCGCCGACCATGGCAATCCCAGCACCGACGGCATCGAGTTCGAAGGAAGGCGTCAGGAATGTGAGCGCACTTAGGATCGATACCGGGATAAGCCAGGCAAAAATCCGCGCAGGATGGCGTCGCTCGACGAGATGGTCGGCATACGCGACCCGGCGGATTTCGCTGCGGTGCCACCAAGCTCCGATCAGGAACGCTAAAATCGGCAACAAAAAACCGCTGACGAAGGCCCAAGGTGGGGCGGTCGGAAAGTTTTCGACCGCCAGAAAAAAATAAACACAGGTGTAGATCGCCAGCGAATTAGCAAACGACAGCACGAAGAAGCGGCTGCCGGGAAACAACCACAAAAATACCCCCGCGCCCGTGAACACGGCGACGACCACCATGAGGGTCAGCAGCCCGAAACTGTCGGTCACACCAGCGGCGATGAGCAACACCGTCAATGCGGTAAAGATGACCGCACGGATCCATTGGTGATAGGGCATGCGCGTCGGCGTCATTCGCTCTGCCATTCCGGAGACCGCTTTTCGAGGAAGGCGCGAACGCCCTCCTTGCCCTCAGCCGAGGCGCGCACCCGGGCAATGTGCTGGGCCGTGTCCTCGATCATGGCGTCATCGGCGGGACCGTTGGCGACACGGCGGATCAGTTCCTTACATTCGGCCATCGCCATCGGGCCATTTTGCAGCAGCGCCGAGACCAGATCATCGACCGCGCCGTCGAGCTCATCGGCCGCGGTTACCCTATGCACCAGACCGATCCGTTCGGCAGTCGCGGCATCGAACCGCTCGGCGGTCAGAAAGTACCGCCGCGCGTTATGCGCTCCCATAGCCGCGACCACATAGGGGCTGATGGTCGACGGGGTCAGGCCAAGGCGGGCTTCGGACAGGCAAAAGATCGCCGCTTCCGAGGCCACCGCAATATCGCAGCACGCCACCAGCCCAACACCGCCGCCGAAAGTCGCCCCCTGAACCCGAGCGATCGTCGGTTTCGGCAGCTCGTTCAAGGTCCGCAGCATGACGGCCAAGGCCCGCGCATCGGCCAGATTCTCCGCCTCGCCGTAATCGGCCATGCGGCGCATCCAATCCAGGTCGGCACCGGTGGAGAAGCTCTTACCCTCGCCAGCGAGAACCACCACCCGAACGGCGGGGTCGCTGCCGACACGCTCCAGCGCGCGTGAGAAGGCGGCGATGATCGTATCGTCGAAAGCGTTGTGCTTTTCGGGCTGCGCCAAAATCAAGCGCGCGATGCCGTCGCTGATTTCGACTTTCAATTTGTCGGTGCTCATCCTCGCCTACATCCGGAACACGCCGAACTTAGTCGGCTCGATGGGCGCGTTGAGCGACGCCGAAATGCTTAGCCCAAGCACACGGCG
>JBLHHE010000107.1:0-6918 GCA_047616465.1 Alphaproteobacteria bacterium | reverse complement strand
TTATGTAGAAAATAAATATTAACAGAATTAACCTATATTACTATTCTATTCTAATATAAAATTTATAAGGTATTCTATGAAGTTCGCGCTTCAGCACTCTCGAGACAAAAAAATCATGCGTCCCTCGCGCTTGCGTTGGGGGTTGCGCCGGAACACCGCCGGTGTTGCCGCGATCGAGTTTGCTTTTACCGTGCCGGTGCTGGCGATTATTTTGGTCGGCCTTATTCAAGTGGCCTCGGCGCTTTTTACTCTCAATCAGATGAATTGGGTGGCGCGCGAGGCGGCCCGCGGCCTCGCCCTGGGTGATCTCGCCGATGCTGCTGCGGCAGAGGCCTTTGTCGAAAGCCACCTGATTAACTGGGCCGTGGCTGGCTCTACCGTGAGCGTGGCGGTTCCCGATCCGAGCGATCCCGACGATCGCGACTTCCGCGTCGATATTAGCGTTCCGCTAGAGGATGCGGCGCTGCTGGACCCGGTCGGGTATTTAACCGGCAAAAACGTTTCAGCTTACTCGGTGATGCGTGATGAGCAGGCAACGCATTAGCCGGCGGGCGCGCAACGCCACCAGCGGTCGGACGGGCGGCGGGTTATGGGCCGCAGCGCGGCAGTTGTGTTCCCAGCTATTGCGGGTTGAGGGCGGGAGTATAAGCGTGCTTGTTGCTTTTTCCGCCGTCTCAATCGTTGGACTATCGGCGATAGGGATCGATCTGAGTTATGCAATTGTCCTGCAGTCGCGTCTGCAGTCCGCCGCCGATTCCGCTGCCCTGGCGGCGGTCGTGAGGTTGCCCGATCAGAGCGCGGCCATAGCCGGGGCGCAGGAATACACCGCCAAGAACCTTGCGGTCAGTCAGAATGGTGCGGTTCTGGCGGCCAATGACGTGATCTTCGGTAACTGGAGCAACGACACCAAGTTGTTTGTGCCCAATCCGCCGTTGGATCCGGTCAATGCCGTCGAAGTGAGATTGCGCCGGGCGGACTCGAATGGAAATCCGGTAAGCACTTTTTTGCGTCGATTTTCGGCATCACCAGTATCGACCTTTCGGCCAATGCAATCGCGGTCGCCAACAAGGGCGAGTTCACCTGCTTGCTGACCCTCAGTCCAGATGCCGAGGATGCGTTGCTGGTCGATGCGAATGCCAATGTCGATGTTCAGGGTTGCGCGGTCCATATCAATTCGACCGATGCCACCGCTCTCTATGTCCGGAACAACTCCACCCTGACGGCAGACTCCCTCTGTGTCGCGGGAGGCTACCAGGACGATTCCTCGGGAGGCATCAGCCCGACGCCAAATACAAACTGCGCACAGCAATCCGATCCGCTTGCTGATCTGCCTGAGCCTGCCACAGGCGGCTGCGACGTTACGGACTATTCCTTATCGAGCAACGCCAGCGACACACTCAATCCCGGGATATATTGCGGCGGCATTTCCGTCTCTTCCAACGCCGACGTAATCTTCAATTCCGGACTCTACGTCATTAAGGATGGCACATTTAACGTCAACAGCAATTCGACGTTGACCGGTTCGGAGGTGTTCTTCTTCCTGACAGGCGCTACATCCCTGATCGATTTCGACAGCAATTCCGGTGTGAGTCTGACAGCGCCCAATTCGGGCGACTATGAAGGCATCTTGTTCTTTCAGGATCGCGACGATGGGGGCGTGCACCGCTTCGACAGCAATTCCAACAACGATCTCACTGGCATTATCTATCTACCCAACGGCACGCTGCGCTCGGCCAGCAATACAGAGCTCACCAGCTCGACAAACTGCCTGATGCTCATCGTCAGCACGGCGGAATTCAACTCGAACTCGGGCTTCATTACCGCTCCCGATCCGTCGATCTGCCCCTTCGAGGTTCTCGAAGGGCTGTTCCTGACCGGACAAATAGCACTGCGCCAGTAGATACACGCGCGTCGCTGCGTTTACGGCGACAGCGTCACCGATTGTCCGGTCTTTGCCGCCTCTTCGATGGCCAATGTTACTTCCAGGGTGCGGCGCGCCTCGGCGGGGGTGGCGTGGGGGATTTCTTGGCCGGTCATCAGATGGTCGAACCACGAACGGGATTCGTTGGCCAGCGCCCCCCAGAAATCGCCGACGGCGAAATCGGCGGCCGAAGTGGTCTGCATGAACATCAAATTGATGTTGTGATCGGGCACATAGGTGTGGGGCGCGCCATTGTCGGTGTAGAGCAGACTGTCCTTGTTGTCGGCGTCGAGCAGAATGACGCCCTCATCGCCGAGAATTTCGAACCGCGCGCTTTGCCCAACGCTAGGGTATTTCGCCGGCAGCGCGTAGCAGATTCCCAGATTGACGATGGCGCCATTCTCGAAGGTGATGATCGCCCAGGTCACATCGTCGGCGTCGTGGCCCAATCCTCTAAACACCTTGCCGTGAGAGCGCGCGACCACTTCGACCGGGCGGATACCTTCGAGGTACCAGCACGCCATATCGACGTAATAGGTCAGCACGTCGAGCACCGGGGTTGCGGTGGGCGAGCGCTCAAGGATCTGCAGCATCTGCGCGCGAGTATTGTAGACCCGCGACTGGATACCCAGCACTTCGCCGAGGCGGCCCTGCAATAGTTGCTCCTTGGCCAGCATCCAGCGCCGCTCGTGGCGGCGCGAATAGCCGACCCGGAACTCGGTCCCGGTGCGCTCGGCGACCGCGATTATGGCGTCGGCGTCTTCCAGGGTGAGGGCGATCGGTTTTTCGATGAGGACCGGCTTGCCGGCCTCGAGGGCCTGGATAATGGCTTCCCGATGGTCGTGCTCGGGCGTCGAGACGATGACGGTGTTGACTTGCGGATGGTTGATCGCCGCCAGATTATCGTCGGTGCTGAAATCGGCGCCGGTGCGTTGCGCCAATATATCGGCGCGGTGCTGCTCGGCGTCGGACACGGCGAGGAAGTTAACGCCGGGATAGCGCGCCGCCAGGCTGGCCCGCAAGGTGCCGATCCGCCCACAGCCGATCACGGCCACGCCCAAATGTTCTCTTTTCATTTCTTTGCCTCCAACGCCTTATCACGACCCCTATTACAAGCCTATCATAGGGTTGCGCGGTGAGCGCCATCGCGGTGATCGAAGAATGTTTGGGGAGTTAAAAGAATGGCTGAGGCAATACAAATCAGGATGGGCGGCTACGGCCCGCCGACGACCACCCATAGCCGGGCGATCAAGTTCATCGGCGACCGGCTGGAAGCCCAGTTCGGCGACCGGGTCGATGTCAAATATATCTGGAATATCATGGACTTCGGCTATCTCTCCAGCGACATCATGTGGCTCACCGAATGCGGTATCCTGACTCTGTCCTACCAATCGACCAGCTATCTGTCGAAGCGGGTGCCGGAGCTCGGCTTTGTCGATCAGCCGTTCCTGTTCCCCGATCTCGACACCGCTCGCGCCGCATTCGACGGTGCGCTGGGCAAGCATCTGATCGACTGTATCGAGGCAAAGTATAATTTCCGGGTGCTCGGTTTTTTCGAGAACGGTTTTCGCCACATCTCGAACCGGTTGCACCCTATTCATACGCCCGAGGATTTAGCCGGCATGCGGATCCGCATGTTGTCCAGCGATATCCATTCGCGCACCTTCGAATTGTTGGGCGCCGAACCGCTGCAGATGGATCTGACCGAGGCCATCGAGCAAGTCGTGGCGGGCACCCTGGACGCCCAGGAAAACCCGCTGGCCAATACCGCCACCTACGGGGTCCACAAATATCATCCCTATCACACGCTCAGCGGCCACTTTTATCTGTCACGGGGTGTCTGGACCCACCGCGACACCATCGACGCCTGGCCCGACGATCTACGAGAAGGGCTGGCGGCGATCATTCCCGATGCCGTTGCCTACCAGCGCGGCCTGGCCGTCGCGGAAGAGGATGTCGCGCGGAAGACGATAGAGGATGAGGGCTGCCAGATCGTCGAATTGACCGCGGCCGAACATGACGCCTTCGTCGCCAGGGTGGCGCCATTGCGCGACGAAGCGCGCAGTATATTCGGCGATGCCATGTTTGAGATGCTGTAGACGCCGCGACCTAAAGACGGCAATGGGGGAAAAATAATATGAGCGATAAAGTCGCCGCGGAACGCATCGTCGACTGCGTGGTCGAAGCCGGCATTAGCCATTTTTTCGGACTGCCCGGCGGTGCGACGATGGAAATCTACAAGGCGTTGTACGGCCGCGAGGACGAAATTCAGGCCATCGTGTCGCGCGATGAGCAGACGGCGTCGTGCATGGCCGATATGTACGGCAAGCTGACCGGCAAGCCCGGTGTGTTTGCCGGGCAAGGTGGTTTCGCCGGCTCGACCGGCATGTTCGGCGTCATCGAGGCGTTCCTGGCTAGCTCGCCGATGGTCGTGCTGACCGAGCTGTCGGATTTCGACGGTTTCGTGATGCACGGGCCGATCCAGTCGGGAGCCGGCCAATATGGCTCGTTCGACCTGGCGAACATGTTCAAGAGCACCACCAAGTACACCACGGTCGCCCATTACCCGCGCGAAGCCGTGCTTGGCGTGCAACTGGCGTTGAAGCATGCGACCGCCGGGCGGCCCGGCCCGACCGCGTGTCTGTTCCGCAGCAACGTTTTGCGCGAGCCGGTCGCCGACAACGGCCTGCCGGAAATCCACGATACAACCCGCCTGCTCAATGCGTCCAAAACCCGCCCGCCCGACGAGGCGCTCGACGCCGTGGCGGAAATTCTGCTGGCCGCCAAGAGGCCCGTTATCATCGCCGGCAACGGGGTGCGTATCGCCGGGGCGTTCGACGAGTTGCAGGCGATGGCCGAACTGCTCGGCGCGCCGGTGGTCACCAGCATTCTGGGCAAGAGCGCCATCGTCGAGACCCACGAGATGGCCGCCGGTTCAATAGGCTATACCGGCCTGCCGATGGCCAACGACACGCTGGGCATGGCCGATACGGTGCTGGTGGTAGGCTGCCGGTTGAAACCCCAAGAGACTTGCTTCGAGCATCCCAAGCTGATCGACCCCAATCGCCAGCGCATCGTCCAGATCGACGTTGAACCCCGTAACGCGTCATGGACCATCCCGGCCGAGGTGGCGCTGATCGGCGACGCGGACCTGACCCTCGCTCTGTTGCGCGAACGCTTGGAAGGGCGGGTCGATGCTGCTGCTGTCACGGCGCGGCGCAAAGGTTTTACCGAGATGAAGGCGGCGCGGAACTTTTTCGCCGATCCCATGCTGGCGTCCGAAAACGTGCCGATCGCGCCGCAGCGGCTGGTCGCGGAAATTCAAAGCGCGGTTCCCGACGAGGCTATCATCTGTTCCGACGCCGGCAGCAATCGTCATTGGATGAACCATTTTTTCCAAACCAAGCGCGCCAACAACTATTACGGCTCCGGCGGACTCGGCGGCGTTAGCTGGTCGCTGCCGGCAACGCTGGCCGCCAAGATTATCGAGCCCGGGCGTCCGGCGGTCGGTGTGTGCGGGGACGGTGGTTTCGCCATGCAGATGCATGTGCTGCTCACCGCCGTTCAGTACGATGTCGCGCCGATTTATGTGGTGATGAACAATTCGCGCCTGGGCATGACGGCGGAGAGTATGGGCAACCGTTCCTTCGGCAACGAATTTCCCGATACCAATTATGCCTCGATCGCCAGCGCGCTCGGCGCTTGGTCGGAACAGGTGACCCAGCCGGGCGATATCGCCGAGGCGGTGCGCGCGGCGTTGGCGCAAGACCGGCCCGCCGTGATCGACGTCGTTATCGACCCGGCCGAAAGCATGCGCCAGGCGATCTATTCGCCGCTGGCCCTGGAAGCCGCGCGCGGCGTGCGGCCGGAGGGTTTCTGAGCGCCTCGACTATTGGAGGACCCGGTCGATCGTCTTTAATAATAGATCGTGGTCGAAGGGCTTTCCGAGCAGTGACATGGTGCCGCAACCGGAAATTTGCGTCTTCAGGGCCGGATCGTCTCGGCGGGTTACCAGCACAATCGGAATTTGCGCGCCGCATTTTTTGAGAAAGGTGCCGGGCTCCCAAGCGCCCATGTCCTGCAAATGAAGATCGAGAATGAGGCAAGCTTTGCCGGGGCTATGAAAGTTTTCAATAAAGCTTCGGCACGATGCGTGGGCTGCTACTTTGTAGCCGACGAATTGCAACTTGGTTTGCAGGGTGGTCCGCGCCGCGTCGTCGTCGTCGACGATAAATATCGTAGCTGGAGTGCGCATCAATGCCGCGGCGCTACCGGCGCTGTGTGGCTGAAATTGTGTTCAACGATGGAGAGTATTAGGAGAATTTTGGATATAATAATTCATCCGAAAATGTTCGAGATTCAAACCTCAAAAAACATATCGAATATAATGCTGATTCGAGATTCGAGATACGATATACTACCTATACTAGTATATTAATTAATTAATACTAGTATTTCGGCGGCGTACGAGCGCGTGCGAAATCGCGTTAATCGAGTTCTGGCAGAACTCCCGCGTGCAGAGCCATCCGAACCAGGTGGGTCAAGTTCTCGGCCTGCATTTTCTTCATTACCCGGGCGCGATGAATTTCCACCGTGCGGGGACTTATTTCCAACTGGACTGCGGTAAGTTTATTCGACCGGCCATGCACCAGATGTTCAAACACGTCACGTTCGCGCGGGGTTAGGGTGGCGATGCGACTATCGATGTTATTATCCGACGACATGAAAATGTCCCGCCGCCGGACTGGCGGCATTCAGTTGTGAATACGCGTAACGACACAAGCCTTTGGGACAATTCAATCGTATGGGCTAACCAAACAAGTTTCCTGTGCAAAAGGCCCAGAACCATAACAAGGGCGCACGAGAGTCGAGATACGGTTAGCGTCCTCGATTATCAGATAGGTGAGCTCATCATGGGCGAGAATATTAGCCGCGTACTCTTCTAGCGACGTGTGATCGACCTCGAACAGATAGCGACCCGCCGTTGCGGTGAATTG
>JBLHHE010000106.1:0-6960 GCA_047616465.1 Alphaproteobacteria bacterium | reverse complement strand
CGGCCTGGCGGTGCGCGAGGGATTGATGGCGCAGATCGACCGGGCGGCGGGCGATGATGCGGTCGAAGCGATCGTATTGATCGGCGCCGGCCGCACCTTTCCCGCGGGCGCCGACATTCGCGAATTCGACCAGCCGACCCGCGAGCCCCATCTGATCGCCATTGTCGATCATTTCGATACCATCGATAAACCCATCGTCGCGGCGGTCCACGGCACCGCGCTCGGCGGCGGTCTGGAGTTGATGCTGGGCTGTCATTTCAGAGTTGCCGCGCCGGGCGCGCGGGTCGGCACGCCGGAAGTTAAACTAGGCATCTTTCCGGGTGCGGCGGGGACACAACGCCTGCCACGGGTCGCCGGCCTCGATCAAGCGCTCGAATTGATCGTGCTGGGCGAACCTATCGGCGCGGCGCAGGCGCTGGATTACGGCATCGTCGACGAGATCGTCGAGGGCGATTTGCTCGACGGCGGTATCGCCTTTGCCGAAAAGATATTGGACGAAGGCCGCCCGCGCCGCATTTCCAGCGAGCCGAAAGAAGGCATCGGGTCGCCGGCTGAATTTGCTGATATTCTGCAGAAATACCGCGATCTGGCGTCGCGGCGCATGCGCGGCCAGGAATCGCCCCATGAGGCCCTCGCCAGCGTGATCGATGGGTTGGAAATGCCTTACGACCAGGCTGTTATCGCCGACCGGGAACGGTTCCCGCGCTGCAAGGATAGCGACCAGTCGAAGGCGCTGCGCTACGCCTTTTTCGCCGAACGGGAAGCCTCGAAGATTCCCGGTGTCGGCAAGGACATTACACCGCGTCCGGTCGAGACGGGGGCGGTGGTCGGCGCCGGCACCATGGGCGGCGGCATCATCATGTGCTTCGCCGATTCCGGTATTCCGGTCACGGCGATCGAGACTTCCCAGGAGGCCCTCGACCGGGGCATGAGGATGATTACCAAGAACTATCAGGGCATGGTCGATCGGGGCCGTATCGACGAGGCCGAGATGGCGCGCCGCCTTGGGCTGATCTCGACCAGCCTGGACTTCAGCGGCGCCGGCGAGGCCGATCTGATTATCGAGGCGGCGTTCGAAGATCTCGATCTGAAGAAGGAAATCTTTGGCAAGCTGGACGGGGTGGCCAAACCGGGCGCGATTCTCGCCACTAACACCTCGTATATGGATATCAACCAGATCGCGGCGGAAACCGGCCGCCCCGGGGACGTCATCGGGCTGCACTTTTTCGTGCCCGCCAACGTGATGAAAATGCTCGAAGTAGTGCGTACCGACACATCTTCTCCGGAAGCCGTGGCGACCGGCATGCGGCTGGCGAAGACCTTCGGCAAGGTCGGCGGGCTGGCCGGGGTGAGCCACGGCTTTGTCGCCAATCGCAGCCGCGCGCCGTTGGTGCGTGAGGCCAACTTCTTAGTCGAGGAAGGCGCCAACCCGGCGCAGATCGACCAGGTTCTGAGAGAGTTTGGCATGCCCATGGGCGTGCTCGCCGTCAGCGATCTGTCGGGCCTCGATGTGAGCTGGCGCATGCGCCAATCGCTCGCCCATTTGCACGACCCGGAAGAGCGCTACCCCCATCTCGCCGACCGGCTGTGCGAAATGGGCCGTTTCGGCCGCAAGACCGGCAGCGGCTGGTACAGCTACGGCGAAGGCGGCAGCCTGCCGGTGCCCGATCCGCAAGTCGAAGAAATCGCCGCCCAGATCGCCGCCGAACGGGGTATCGAGCGCCGCCAGATCGACGAGGCCGAAATTCGTGACCGGTGCCTGTACGCGGCGGTCAATGAGGGCGCGAAAATCGTCGAAGAAGGCGTCGCCCTGCGGGCCAGCGATATCGACATTATGTGGCAATACGGCTTCGGCTTCCCGCGCTGGCGCGGCGGCATCATGTACCACGCCGATCAGGTCGGCCTGCCCAAGGTGCTGGCGCGGGTCGAGGAATTCCACGCGGCCCACGGCAAGCTGTGGCAGCCCTCGGCTCTATTGCGCGACCTTGCCGGGTCCGGCGGCTCGTTTACGGGCACTTGAGGCGGTTAAATCATCTTATCATCGGGTGGGGCTGCCAGAACTCAACGCGGCATCCGCACGATCGTATAGCCGCGCTGCTCGAGTAGCCGCAGAATGCCGACCTCGTCGGGCAAATGTAACGCGCCAACCGCGATGAGAGCGTTACCTTCGGCTAGGCGCGGCTGGATACGTTCCACCATTGTGCGGTTGCGTCCCGCGATCAACTCGCTCTCAAAGAATTCTTGCAGATTGACCTGTTGTCCGGCCGTCATCTCTTCCATCAGGCGATAGACTCCGTTGAGGTCGCGCGCCAGATAGGCGTCGATCATCCGCGCGAATAGTTCGTCGATAATGTCATTAGACTGGACGGCGAGGCGCAGCAATTCGACCTGTTTGGCCTCGGCAAGTCCGTCGAACAGACCGAGCTGTTCGTCGATGGTTTCAATAGCGTGTAAGGCAATCTGATTGCTCTCAGCAAAGGACGCTAAGAGCTGCTCTGAGTTGAGCTGTCCGCTGGCCTGGGCGCGAAGTTCAGACACCGGCAAACTTAGGGTCACAGCTACCGCCCACGGCTTGAACCGTTCCAGAATGTTTGCATTTAACCCATAAGGCGCGGCGGAGGTGACAATCTTCGCGAACAATTGTGAGCCGACACGCTGCGATAGGGTCGGGCCCTGCAAGGTAATCATGCGCTGAGCCGCCGCGGCACCTACCGCGGGCGTTGGCACGATTTCCAGCGAGATGCTGTCCAGCGGGCCTACGGTTTCGAGCGTCTGGTGTACGATCGCCTGCACCCGCGGATCGGCTACATGAAAGGTTCCGAAGACATAGCTCGCGGGCGCGGTCGGGCTCTCAATACGCCACAGCAACCCCTTCGCGTAGGCGCGGGATTCGTCACTCGCCGCCGGCGGCGCCCACAGCCCGACAAACACCAACAAAATGAGAGAAAATCGCGACATCGTCTGTTTCCTTGCGTTGTTGGCTGTGTCCGCAGCGGGGCGGTCGCGCCATCGTCGCCGGCATCATCATATGGGCTCGCCATGGCATTTCAATGAGCTTAATGGGACAATAGTTGACGTTTGGTTTCTGGTGCTGGCGCGGCTTTGCCGCGTCGTCGGCTCGTTTACGCAAGGCTGATACGTTCATGGTGAAGGTTATTCGCTGCCACGAATATGGCGCGCCCGATGTGTTGCGGATCGACGAGGTGGCGCCGCGCGATCCGGGGGCCGGTGAAATCCGCGTGCGCCTGGGCGCCTGCGCGGTGAATTTTCCCGACATTTTGTCTTGCGCGGGCACCTACCAGACCAAGCCGAACTTTCCTTTCAGCCCGGGCATGGAAGCCGCCGGCGAGATCATCGACTGCGGCGCCGGCGTGACCGGCTTTCAGACCGGCGACAGGGTGATGCTGTGGTGTGGGCCGGAATATGATGGCTACGCCGAAGAAGTGACCCTGCCGGTCGAACGCGCCTTCGCGGCGCCGGTGGGCATGGACGATGTCGAGGCGGCGGGGTTCATGCTGGTCTACGGCACCGCCTGGCATGGCTTGGTCGATTGCGGTCACCTACAGGCCGGCGAGACCGTCGCCGTTCATGGGGCATCGGGCGGCGTCGGCATGGCCGCCGTGCAGCTGGCCAAGGCGCTGGGTGCCACCGTGATCGCCAGCGCCGGCAGCGACGACAAGCTCGATATTGTCGCCGCCCAAGGCGCCGACCATGTGATCAACTACAATAGCGAGGATATACGACAGCGTTTGAAAGAGCTGACGGTGGATGGCGGACTTAACGTCGCCTTCGACACGGTCGGCGGCGACGCCTTCCGGGCCTCGCTCAGCGCTATCGCCCCCGAAGGCCGAATTCTCATTGTAGGCTTTACCAGTGGCGATCATGCGCAGGCGCCGATCAACATCATTCTGGTCAAGGGCGCATCGCTGATCGCCGTGCGTTTTGGCTGGTTCGCGCTGACCTATCCCGAGCGGACCCAAGAGAACCACCGCCAGTTGTTGGCGCTGTACGAGGCTGGAAAATTAAAGCCCTATGTGGGCCGCACCTACCCCCTCGACCAAGCCATCGATGCCTTGAAGGCGCTGCAGAATCGGGAAGTCACCGGCAAAATTATTCTGACGACCTAACGCCGGCAGCGCATTCTTACAAATCGATACCGGCCGTCTGACCCACTTTAACCGTCGATCTCGGCTCTTTGGGTGAACGCCAACAAATGAGTTAGCGTGGCGCGACGTGCGCTTTCGGGATCGTTGGCCGCGACCGCTTCGCAGATCGAATTATGTTCCTCATAGGCCGTGCGTAGGCGTTCCATCAATACTTTGACTTCGAACGTTGAGGACATGAAGAAATCGTTTCGATCCCACATGTAGTCTGAAATGGACGATATATTCTTCGACTGTGCCAGCGTGGTAAGCTGGCGATGAAATTCGCGGTTTAAGGCGCGATAGCGGAGCGCCCGCTCGACGTCGTTGAACTCGTCCGACAACAACAGGCCGATTTGTTCATTGATATCGCACAATTTTGCCGCGCCTTTTTTATCGGCCCGCTCAGCCGCCAACTCGGCGCAAACCGCTTCCGTCGCTGCCAGGCTGCGGTGAAAGTCGAATACATCCTGGCGTTTTGGAACCGCGACACGAACGCCCACCTGGGGGATGATTTCAAGATAGTATCCCGTCGCCAGACGTTTGAGCGCATCCATGATCGGCTGTCGGCTGGTTCCAAACTCGATCGCCAGGTCCTCGACCGAAATTCGATCGCCGGCTCTATAGGTGCCCGTGAGAAGCCGTTGTTTGACGGTTTGGTACGCCAGTTCCGTTAGTTGTCCGCGCACCGCCATTAGGCACGCTCGCTGTCGGAGTGGCGCGGCGGGATGGAATAGGTGCCGGTAGCGTGGGCGATCGGCTCATCATCGCCGTCGGAGAACAGGGTTACTTCCAGCACCGCCAGCCGTTTGCCTAATTTTAAAACAGAACAGTCGGCGATCACGTCGGTTTGTCCGGGCAGGCGTAGGAAATTGATATTGAAGTTTGTGGTCACCGCCAGTTCCACTTTGCCGAGTGCCCCCATCAGCGCGGCGTACATGGCGAAATCGGCAAGACCCATCATCGCCGGGCCACTTATGGTGCCGCCGGGGCGAATAGATATGTCGTGATAGGGCATCCGAACCATCGCGGCGCCATCGCGATGGTCTCGGCCCGGAAACCGAGTTGATACGCCATTGGCAATTGCGTTTCGGCAAGGCGATAGAACGCGTCTGATGTCATTGCGGCCATGTGTGGGACTCTGTAAATCGCCTCTAACGGGAGCTATTAATACTAAAGTATCTTAATCACAAATTCTTTTCGTCTTTAGATCGGCGTTCTAGTGTTCAAACTGGTGTGCTAGTGTCCGCCCCGCCAGCATAGGCGGTCATCGGATAATCAAATCCGAAATATAATAACCTTTGGGGAGGAACCACAACCATGATTAATGTTGCCGTTGTTGGACTGGGATGGTGGGGCAAGCACGTTTGTAGGGCCTTGACCGCGAATAGCCAGAGTATGCGTGTTGTTCGCGGCATCGAGTTGAACCCGGAACCGGTGGCCGATTTGGCCGCCGAGATCGGCTTCGAGCTGTCGAGCGATTACCAGGATGCGCTCGACGACCCAAATGTCGACGGCGTCATTCTAACCACCCCGCACTCGACCCACGAGGCGCTTGTCCTACGGGCCGCTGCAGCCGGCAAGCAAGTGTTCTGCGAGAAACCCCTGTCCTTGACCGCCGACAGCGCTAAAAAAATGGTGAAAGCCTGTGCCGATGCCGGGCTTGTCCTTGGCCTTGGTCATGAGCGCCGCTACGAACCGGCGATGGAAGAAGTTGCGCGGATGGTCAAGAACGGCGATCTGGGCACCATCCTTCATGTCGAGGGCCATTACTCCCATGATAAATTCACCCCGCTTGCCGCCGACAATTGGCGCGGCTCATTGGTCGATGCGCCGGCGGCCGGCTGGACCGGCATGGGGGTGCACTTGACCGATATGTTGATCAGCATGCTGGGTCCGATTGTCGAAATTCGCGCAATTTCAGCGAAAAGGGTACTCGACCTGCCCAGCGGCGACGTCGTCAGCACCCAGTTTAAGTTTGGCGATGAGACAACCGGCTCCATCAACGTCGTGTCGGCGACCCCATTTTATGGCCGCTTTGCGGTATATGGCGACCAGGGCTGGGTCGATATTCAGGAAATGGCCCATCCCGAAGATATCGGCCCGACCCATATGACGATCTGCAACAAGGCGGGCAAGCGCGAGCTGAAGGTCTTCGAACCGATCGACACGGTGACAATGAACTTCGATGCCTGGGCCGACGCCGCAGCAGGTAACGGCACCTACCGGTTCACCGATATGGAACGCATTTCGAATGTCGCCGTATTGGAGGCGCTGGCGAAATCCACCATGACCGGCCAGGCTGAACTCGTCGATAACTAGACGAAAACAGCTCTAGCGCGCCGTTGGAATTATTCAATCCTGGTGCAACATTTTGACCCACTTTCCCTCACGGTATTGCATTGGCTAGGTGGATATGATTTGTGTTGCTGCAACTTACGTCCGGTTGGTTCGATCGTCTTCGCAAGGCGGCTTCAATCGGTACCGGGCGTAAATTTTGACAAACGATTACACAATAGGAATGCGGGAGAATTTGAATGCGGTACGGTAGTGCAAATTTCGGCATCACGGGCGTCGACTGGCAGCAACGGGTCAACTTTGATCGGATGCGCACGTATCGGCTCGAGCGCGCGCGCGAAATGATGAAGAAGGCTGGCCTGGGCGCCATGCTGTGTTTGTATGACGAAAACGTGCGTTACATCACGGGCACGCTGACCCCCGGCTGGAACCGTTTGAAGCCGGGCCTACGCTACGCGCTGTTGTGCGGCGACGCCGCTCCCGTTCTGTTTGAACAGGGCGATATCGGTGCGCAGGTCGA
>JBLHHE010000105.1:0-6976 GCA_047616465.1 Alphaproteobacteria bacterium | reverse complement strand
CCGGGCGCAATGCGGCGTTCGGGCGTCCGGCTGCCGGAAAATCAGGCACCAGCCAGGAATCGCGCGATGCCTGGTTCATTGGATATACCGACAAGCTGGTCACCGGGGTCTGGATCGGCAACGACGATGGTAGCCCGATGGGGGAGGTAAACCGTCGCGCGATGACCGGTGGCGGCGTGCCGGCGGAAATTTGGCGTGACTTCATGCGCGCCGCACACGAATCAACCGCGCGCGGCTGCCGTTAGGCGACCCCGTTAGACGAACAGTACGTAGCTGGAGGAGACGGCGAGTACCGTCAGCGCGATGTTGCGGAAGGTGCGCTCAGACGCAAACGGGAACAGCTTCGCCCCGATGAAAATACCGATCAGGAAGGGCAACACTAACAAGGCGGTGCGCCATATAACAGTGGGACCAAACAGGCCGAGAAGGGCGAAAGTGACAGCCATGCCGACCAGGACAATAGTGAAGTAGCCGATCATATTGGCACGCAATATTTGCGGGCCCTCGTTTCCCGCCATCAGATAGAGAATAACCGGTGGCCCGCCGATGCCGGTTGTCCCTGATAACAGGCCGCTCACGGCGCCGACCCCGGCGCTGATGAGCGGCGTCCGCCGGCCCTTATAGCGCCAGCCCGACCACAGGGTTGCGACCAAAATCAAAACCGCGGTTGCGACTGCGCGGCGCACCACCTCGCTCGGCAGCGTAATGAGCAGCCACGATCCGGCCGGAATCAAGATCAACGCCGGGATGCCCATCAACCACACGAGGCGCCATTGCGCGTGCGGGATAGCCCGGGGGGTGAGTTGTATCGCCGGTACGAACTCGACGAGGGCGGCCACGGGGACGCCGATCGTTGGTCCCCACAGCAGGCTCAGGATCGGCGCATTGACCATGGCCGAGCCAAACCCCGCAAAACCGCGAATGAGCCCGGCCGCCAGAAGCGTTGCGGCGGCAAGAGCCAGATCCCGTCCCCATACGCCGGACGGCATTAAGTCGATGAGGGCTTCCACGTTAAACGAGCTCGACCACCGGACCGGCAGCGGCCTCGGCGTCGCTGGGGTCGTGGGTTACCAGCAATGTGGGAATTCGGTTGTCGCGCGCATGCGCAAACACGAAGGTGCGAAAGCGGTCGCGCAAATCGACGTCGAGCTTGGAAAAGGGCTCGTCGAGCAACAGGGCGCGGGGTTGCGACAACAGCGTGCGCATAACCGCGACCCGGCCGCGTTGCCCCCCCGATAGGGTGTCGGGATCGCGGTCGGCCATGCCGGCTAAACCGGCCTCGGCGAGCGCGGCCTCGACGCGCGTGCGGCGCTCGGCGCGGCCGACTACACTGGGTGGCAGGCCGAACGATAGATTTTCACCGACCGACATATGGGGGAACAGCAAATCGTCTTGGAATAGAATGCCAACATGGCGTTGTTCGGGCGGCAACCCGTCGAGTGTCCCGCCATCGAGGCGCACCTCGCCGGCGGCACCGAAGACCGGCGGCAGAGTGCCGCAGATAAAGGCCAAAAGCGACGACTTGCCGCAACCGCTTGGCCCCATGATCGTCACGACGTCGCCCGCCGGTACCGCGACATCCAGTTCCCGGAACAGCCGCGAACCGTCCAGCGTCAAACAGACGCCGCATAGTTCCAGCAGCCCGGCGGGGCCGGTGTTCTCAGGGGCGTCGATCATCGGTTGATTGCTACACAGACAAAAATTGGTGGGCCAGATTCGTAAATATCGGGTATTGCTGGATGGTACATTACCGGTGCTTATGCCACCTTGTCATGGTTGCCGTGCAGGGGTGTTAGCCGGGGATGCTCGAACGCCCCCTAAGAAGAAACAAGATCGCACGATGTACGCCGTCCGAGGAAACACAATTTCATGAGCGCTATCACAGCCGCAAAGCCGGCGTTCCGCTGGCTACCGTTACTCTTATTGGTTGTGCTGGGGGCACTGTGGGGCGGCAATCCGTCCTTTTCAAAAGCCTTGGCGATTGCCGGCGTGTCGCCGTTCTCCGTGGTGTTTTGGCAGACATTCGGGGCCGGAATTTTGTTGCTACTGGTCTGTCTGGTGCGGCGCACGTCGCTACGCTTTGGCGTCAAGCATCTGATTTACTTTGGTTTTATGGGTATTGTCGGGATCGACGTGTCGTACGTCATCTTGGTGTTCACCGTTGAGCAGCTCTCGGCCGGTTACGCCTCGGTTTTGATCCTGTTCTCGCCGATGCTGACTTACGCCATCGCGTTGCTATTGCGCATGGAGCCCATGGCGAAGATTCGCGCCGTCGGTATCGTGGTCGGCATGGCGGGCGCTGCCGTTCTGGTCCTGCCCGAAGGCAGCCTGCCGTCGCGCGATTTATTGCCGTTGGCCCTGCTCGCCTTCATCACCCCGCTGGGATACGCTGCGGCCAATATTTTCGCCGATCTCGCCCGCCCGCCGAACACCGACAATGTGGCGCTCGCCATGGGCACCATGTTTGCGGCTGCTCTCGGGGCGTTGGTGGGCAGCCTCTTCGACAACAGCTTCTATCCAGCTTGGCAGAATTTCGGTCATGCTGAGTTTGTGCTCGCCGCCTTCGCGCTGTCGACCTCTGTCGCGTTTCTGATTTTCTACGTGATCATCAAAATGTCCGGCGCCGTCTATCTGGGCCAAGTTGGCTATCTCGGGACGATATTTGGCGTTTCCTGGGGCGTTCTTTTCTTTACCGAGAAGCCGAGTACTTATTTGTGGTTGGCCGCCCTGTTGGTCGCCACCGGCGTGGCGCTGGTTAATCTGGGCAAACCAAAGCCGCCGGCATCCGATGCTTCTGTGTAAGGTTTTTAAACGATGACGACAGGGCCAAAAGCAACGCCGGGCGCACCCGCTCCCTTTTTGCCGCTGTTCCTGCTGTTGGTGTTGGGCTCCTTGTGGGGCCTCAGTCCGGCATTTACCAAATTCTTGGCCTTGGAAGGCATTCCGCCGATCGGCGCTGTCTTTTGGCAAACGCTCATAGCCGGTACGGGATTGCTGATAATGTGCCGTATTCGGCGGGTAAAGATTGGGCTGGACCGTAAGTATCTGGTGTTTTTCGCCGTCATGGGCGCGGTCGGCATTGCGCTGCCAAACTCGAACATGGTCTTCGTGGTCGGCCATATTCCCGCCGGCTTGATGTCGGTGATCATCGTTACCGCGCCGGTGATTACCTATGTGGTCGCCGTGGCGATCGGCCTGGAGGTGCTCGATTTTCGCCGTGCCGCCGGCGTCTTGCTCGGGCTTGTCGGCGTCGCCTTTTTGGTGCTGCCGCAGGGCAGCCTGCCCGCGCCCGAAATGCTGTCCTTCGCCCTGCTCGGCTTCATCACGCCGATCGCCTGGGCGTTGACCAATGTGTATGCCGAGGCCGCGCGTCCCAGCGGCGCCGACCCCATGGTCTTGGCCATGGGAACCATGTACGCCGCCGCCCTCACCGCGCTGATTGCGTCGCTGGCGACCGGCACGTTCCATCCGATCTGGCGCGATTTCGATATCGGCGAACAAGCGCTCATCGCTTATGGCTTGGTTACCGTCGCCACGTTCTTTCTGTATTTCACCGTGGTTGCTCTGTCCGGTGCGGTGTATCTGGCCCAGGTTGGCTATATCACCACGCTTATGGGATTGGGCTGGGGCGCCTGGTTTTACGGTGAAGAGCCGAGCGCCTGGGTGTGGTTGGCGGTCGTGCTGGTATTCGCCGGGCTCACTCTGGTCAATCTCGGCAAGCGTCGCCAAGAGCGACTAAAAAAAGCGGCGGCGGCGGTAGACGATAAGCCGGAGAGTTCGACCTAGGGACACGGAGGGATCATGTACGACGGACCCATCATCGATACCCATCACCATCTTTGGGAGGTACGGAACTATCCGTGGCTCATGGCGCCGATGTCGCCGAAAATATTCGGCGATTCCTACGAGCTGCTGCGCCACGACTATCTGATCGACGACCTGCTATCGGACTTTGGCAGCCATAACATCGTCAAATCGGTGCATGTGCAGGCCCATTACGACCCGTCCAATCCGGTTGGCGAGACCCAATGGTTGCAGGCGGTGGCGGACAAGGCTGGGTTTCCCCATGGTATTGCCGGCTATGCAAATCTATCCGACCCGGAAGTCGAGGCGATGCTCGCCAACCATTGCGCCTATCCAAATTTCCGCGCCATTCGCGACGTCGTTTATTGGCAAGAGGGCGACCCGACCCGCCAAGCCGTCGATCGGCCTGATTATTGCCTCAGCGCGGAATATCGCCGTGGTGTGGCCCTGCTGGAGAAATACGGTCTGAGCCTGGAATTACAGGGTTATTCCAACCAGTTCGATTTCTTCGCCGAGCTCGTCGCGGATAATCCCGGGGTGAATTTCTGCCTGGTCCATGGCGGCCTGCTGACCGGCGACGATGACGCCACGTTCGACGCGTGGCGCGACGCACTGCCGGCCTTAGTGGCGTTGGAAAATCTGTTCGTGAAATGCTCCGCCGCCAATACCTACAGCCCCACCGGCATGGCGCGCAGCCAGCAACAGGTCGGCCAGCAATACAACACGCTGTTGGATATGTTCGGCGCGGAGCGTTGTTTTTTCGGCAGCAATTTTCCGGTCGAGAAGCTCAATTCCAGCTATGACGATATGATGGCGATCTGCCAGGAAACCCTGGCGTCCCGCTCGCCAGACGCCCAGCGCGCCTTCTTCCACGACACCGCTGCGCGGTTTTACCGAATTTAGCCGAGGGGAGGCTCCCTCAAGCGGTGATGGCGAAGTCGGCTGCGGCGAGACGTTCGCTGGCCGTTGCCAATTCAGCGGCGGTGGCGGGCAGGAAGGGCGGGCGCACAGGGGCCCAGCCGGCATCGCCCCAACTTTTCCCGAAATAGGCTTTCATCGCCGGGATCGGCGCCATACCGGCAAAGGCCTGGCGCAGTTGGGTGAGATGGGCCTGGCGCGCATCGGCATCGTCGTCGCGCCAATGTTTGTAGGTTTCGCCGGCATAGGGGGCGGTGACGTTGACCGTGGCCGAAATGCAGCCGACCCCGCCAAGACGTAACGCCGGCACCAGGAATTCCTCGGACCCTGGAAACAGGCGAAACGTAGGCAGTTCCGAGAGAATTTTCTCCATGCGTGGCCAATCGCCCGAACTGTCCTTCATGCCGACGATGGTGTCGGGGAACGCTTCGTGGAGCCGCGCGATGAGCGAGATAGGTAAATCGAAACCGACTTGTTGCGGGAAATTATAGAGATAGATTTTCAGGGCCGAATCGCCGACCCGCTCGACGATATTGGCGTAGGCGGCAAACAGGCCATCCTCGCTGGGGGCTTTGTAATAAAAGGGCGGCAGCATCAAGACGCCGCCGGCGCCATTGGCCAGGGCGCGCTTGGTCAGGGTCACCGTGTCGGGAAACGCGCTGCAGCCGACCCCGGCGATCAACTGGGTGCCGGTGATGCCGGCCTCGGCCAGGGCGTCGAGGATCGAAAGCCGCTCGTCGACGCTAAGCGAATTGGCCTCGCCGGTGGTGCCCAGAGGTGCGACGCCATCGCAGCCATTGGCGAGCAGCCATTGGTTATGGGCGACCACGCGATCGAGATCGACCGCCAGATCGGCGGTCATCGGCGTTAGCGCGGCGGCGTAGACGCCGGTTGGTTGGGAACTAT
Organism: Alphaproteobacteria bacterium; assembly: GCA_047616465.1. GTDB lineage: Bacteria > Pseudomonadota > Alphaproteobacteria > UBA6615 > UBA6615 > JABDJY01. The sequence goes on along the minus strand of JBLHHE010000105.1, from coordinate 1,348 downwards.
CGGTCATTGCTGAATTCTCCTCACCAAAATATTGGTCTAATTATTTAGCGCTTACTGCGTGGCCAGCGCGCGCCCTTCAAGGGCGGTGCGCCGCTTTTCTTTTGTTCGTTGAGCCAGTCGACGACGTGATCTTCCAAATCGTCGACACGGTCTTCGCTGATTGCCTTGCCGCGCACTGAAACACCGGCCTCGTGGACGGTGTTGGGGTCGCCCGAGACCAGGGGATGCCACCAGTACAGGTTTTTGCCCTCGGCGAGCAAACGGTAGGCGCAGGTTTGCGGCATCCAGTTGAGTTCGCCGGCATTGTCGGGCGTTAGCTGCACGCAGTCGGGCACGTTGGTGGTCCGGTTGGCGTAGTCGGTGCAGCGGCAGGCGCCCAGGTCGAGATAGCGGCAAGAGACGTTGGTCAGGGCAATTTCGTCGCTATCGACATCTTCGAGCTTGTACAGGCAGCACTGGCCACAACCGTCGCACAAGGATTCCCATTCCTTGTCGTCCATGTCGCCAAGCTGCTTGGTCTTCCAGAAGGGTTCCTCGCTCATGCCGCCCTATCTATCAGATGTATGAACGAGCCGGAAACCGTACCGTCGGCGCACCCGCACGGACCAAGATCGGTGCCGGCGGCGTTCTGTGCCTCAAACAGAGGGTGGCCCGGCCCTTCGCGCACAATAGTGGCGTAATGGAATTCGTGTCCCCTAAACGCCGTGCCCGGGGCGCCGAGGGGACCCCCGCTGGCAAGCGTCGCCACCCGGTAGCCGAGATGAAGACGCCGCTCGGCGAAACTGGTCTCGACCGGCAACAGGTCGGCCATTTTATGGCGTACTCCGTCGCTGTCGGTCAGGCCCTCCCCCAACACCATGTAGCCGCCGCATTCGCCAAAGATGATCGCACGGCGGGCGGCGGCGGCGCGCAACCCGTCGAGAAACGATGTCGCCGCAGCCAATTCGCCGGCATGTAACTCGGGATAACCGCCGGGCAGGTAGACCGCGTCGGCGTCGGCGTCGGGCGCCTGGTCGGCCAGGGGTGAGAACGGCACGATTTCGGCGCCCTCTTGGCGCCAGGCCTCGATGACAGAGGGGTAGGCAAAGCCGAACGCCATATCCTGAGCCACGGCGATGCGTTGGCCCAGCGGTGGCAGCGGCGATGCGGGGCCGGTGGCGTCGCCCACAAGCCGGGCGGGCCGGGCGAGCGCTCGCAAGGCGGCGAGATCGATAGTCTCGGACACAATGGATGCCGCGTGTTCCAAAAAGGGCTCGAGCGCCGCGTGTTCGCCGGCTGGTACTAACCCCAAATGGCGCTCCGGCAAGGTCAACGCTTTTGTGCGCGGTACCGCCCCGAATATGGCAAC
>JBLHHE010000104.1:0-7053 GCA_047616465.1 Alphaproteobacteria bacterium | reverse complement strand
AGTTGTCATATATCTCGATCCGGGACAATGGCGGGTCGAGGCCGAATAATTCGGCGGTTTTCTCCAGCAGTTCCTGGTTGGTCGCTTTTTCCGCCAGCCGCCGTTGCAGCGCATCGCGGGCATTGTCGAGGGCGTGCTGGACCAGCTTGCGCCGCGCCCCGCGCACGGGATGGTTGACAGCCACCTTACGGTCGGCGCGCACGGTCAGCGCGGCCGATAGCAATTCATGCTCGGGAAGCTGGTGACTGAGAAGCACCACGCGCGGCGGCTGCTTGTCTTCGTAGAATTGGCCGATGAAGGCGGTGAGCACCTCGATCACGTCGACCGATTTGTCGTGGCGCGGATAATAGGCGCGGTTGCCATAATTGCGTCCGCTGCGGAAGAAGAATACCTGGATGCAAGTTTGCCCCGCGATTTGCCAGGCGGCGATGACATCGGCCTCCGGCAGCTTGAGGTTTTCGACGTTGATGTCCTGATGGGCTTGAATTTGCGTGAGCGCCCGGATGCGGTCACGGGCACGGCCGGCGGCCTCGAATTCCAGCTTGTCGCTTGCCGCATGCATGTCCGCGGCGATGCTCTCCTGTACTTCGCGCGATTGGCCGCCGAGAAAATTACGGGCTTGCCGGACCAGTTCGCCATATTCTTCCGCCGATATATGGCCGACGCAGGGGCCGCTGCAGCGTTTGAGCTGATATTTGAGGCAGGCGCGCGTGCGTCCCGAAAACACCGCGTCGGTACAACTGCGCAACAGGAAGGCGCGCTCGAGTGAATTGAGCGTCCGGTTAACCGCACCCGCCGCCGCGAAAGGGCCGAAATACTCGCCCTCGACCGTGCGGGCGCCCCGGTATTTGGTGATGCCGACCCAGTCGGCCGGGTTCTCGCCCGCACTATTGACGCGGGGTGTGATCTTGTCTTGCGGCCGGCGCCGTTGCTTCTGGGGGGGCGCGCCGCTTGTCAAAATCTTACGGTTGAGCTGGCTGGTGAGCAGAATATAGGGAAAGCTCTTATCGTCGCGCAGCAGCACATTGTAGCGCGGCGCCAGGCGCTTGATGAGGTTGGACTCGAGCAGCAGCGCTTCGGCCTCGGTATGGGTCGTCACAATTTCCAGCGCCGTGGTCTGCGCCACCATTCGTTGCAGGCGTAACGGCAGCCGGGCGAGCTGGGTGTAGTTGGCGACCCGGCGTTTCAGGTTGCGGGCCTTGCCGACATACAGCACGTCGCCGGCGCTATTGAGCATGCGGTACACGCCGGGCGTTGCTGGCAATGTGGTAAGGGCCTGGCGCAAGGCGTCGAGGCCCACATGGGCCGGGCCGGCGGTGTCCGCTTGGTCTTCAGAGCCGGCTTGTTGCGAAATCGTCATGGCAATTCAGTGTCGTTCGATCACAAATTAGGCGGCGTTCAAGCTTGTGTTGTCCGTCTGGGCCGCCAGTTATTTTAACGTGTTGATCTTACTTGAATTGTCGCGCCGGTGCAGCGGGGCTTTGCGGCCTCCGTCGCGGTTACGCGAACAGTTGGCGTACCGGCCCCAATTGGGCGGCAAGGTAGACAAAATAAAGCCCGGCTAGCAGGCGGCCTTCGAAGCGGCTGATTTTGTTTTCCGTGATCATCAATGGTAGCAGAAAGAGGGTCATGCCGAGCAAAACCCAGATATCGAAGCTCATAACCTCGACCGGCATATCGAGCGGCGTGATCATGGCGACCCCGCCGGTAATGCCCAGCAGGTTGAAGATGTTGCTGCCGAGCACATTGCCCAGTGCAATGTCGCTATGTCCGCGCCAGCTGGCGACGATCACAATGGCGAGCTCTGGCAGACTGGTGCCGACCGCGATCAGCGTCAGCCCGACGATTGTGCGCGATACGTCGAACGCCTCGGCGATACCCAGGCCGCCGCTCACCAGAAGCTGCGCGCCGACAACGATGCCGACCAGTCCACCGATCATGAAAACAATGGCGACCCACGTACGTCCCGGCACCTCGCCCACATCGTCGGCTTCGCGCGCGTGCAGCGCCTCTAGGTCGTTTTCCCTGCGCTCCGCTCTGTAGGTCAGATACAAATAGGCGATCAGGCAAAACACTAACACGGCGCCTTGCCACTGGTTGAACCCGCCGGTGACGCCGATGGCGACGAACAGCGCCGTTGCGCCGACCACCATCATGGCGTCGCGGGCGATGACCTTGGGGCCCACATTGATCGGACGGATCATGGCGGCGATGCCTAGTATGAGAAGCATGTTGACGATGTTGCTGCCCACGACATTGCCGATTGCCATGTCGGATGCGCCGGCCAGCGACGCGGCCAGCGCGGTGACGAATTCTGGCGCCGATGTGCCGACGGCGACAATCGATAGTCCGATGATGAGGGGTGACACGCCGCTCACACGCGCAACCGCCACCGCGCCGCGAACCAGGTAGTCGGCAGAAAATAGCAACAGCGCAAGTCCCACGCCGGCTTCGATGAAAACCAGGTAGCTGATAACTATCTCCAGGCAGATCTGAGGGACGATGCCAACACTGCGAACCGGCTACGAATCAAAACGGTCATTGATTAACTAAATCGCCCGCCAGTGCGTCGGATTCAAGCAGAATCCTTTACCCCAGCTATTTGACCGCCAATGAGAATGCGTTGATTACCGGGTAATAGTGGGGTCCGGCGCTCTCATACGTTATGACATACGGGTACGCGCGCCGATAGACAGGAGGAAATAGTGGAAGATCAAATTCAAATGGTCACACGGCTGGTCGATATGGGCATCGAATTTGGGGTTGCCTATGGGGTGCAGTTGCTCGGGGCGCTGGTGGTCTTGTTGATCGGCCTCAAGGTCGCGAAGTGGACGGGGCAGCGGGTTTTGCGCCTGTGCGAGTTCAAAAAACTTGATGTCACCTTGTCGCGGTTCTTTGGCAGCATGGCGAAGCTTCTGATCGTCGTCATTGTGGTGATTATTACGCTGAGTAATTTTGGCATCGACATAGCGCCCCTGGTGGCGCTCGCTGGCGCCAGCGCGTTCGGACTGTCTTTTGCCTTAGCGGGACCGCTTTCCAACTATGGGGCCGGTATGGTCATTATTTTGACGCGTCCGTTCGTCGTCGGCGATACCATCGAAGTGCGCGGGGTGAGCGGGGTAACCCATGAAGTGACCCTGTCGACGACGACGCTGATCGGCGAGGACGATGAACGGATCATCATTCCCAACCGCCAGATCGTCGGCGAAATTCTGGTGAATTCGGATGCCCACCGTATCGTCGAGTCCCAATTGGTCATCGAGTCCCAAAACGATCCCGAGGTGGCGATTGCCGCCATCAAGGAAGCCTTATCGAATTTCGAGGGTCTGGCGGAAGGCGCGGCGCCGCAGGTCGGCATTCACGATTTCAATTTCGGCGGTATCGTCCTTGGCCTGCGCTACTGGGTTCCCAGCAGCCGCTATTACCAGACCCGATACGCGGTAAACCAGGCCGCGCTAGCGGCGCTTAAGGCAAAGGGTATCTCGCTGTTACCGGCGGGCCGCGCAGCAATCGTCACAGAAATGGCGCCGAGCTAAAGGCCGGCGCCATTACATTATCGATTGTGGCGAGTCTTAAAGAGCGTGGGCGGAGGACTGGGCGGCGACGTTTGTGGCCGTCCGGGTTTGGTGATCGATCTCCAGCGATACGGGGACCGGTTGCCGTAGCATGTCGAGCACCGGGCAATGGGCATCGACGATTTTCTTCAATCGCGCCAACTCTTCCTCGCTGGCGGGGCTGTCGAGTTCGACAATGCCGCGAATATCCTGGAAGCCCGCGCGTACATCGTCATCGACGGCAAAGAAACCGCGCAGATCGAGATCACCCTCAATCCTGACCGACACACCGTCGAGCGGTATCTCGAGCGCCTCGGCAAAGGCCCGGTAGGTGATTTCCTGGCACGAGGCGAGCGCGCCGAGTATGAGTTCCACCGGGTTCGGCCCCGTGTCGCTGCCGCCGAGGCTTTCCGGCTCATCAATGGTCAGCGTGAAATTGCGAATCTTAGTTTCGCTCTGCAACCCTTGAACCTGGCGTGATTCGGCGACGAACGTGGCAAGCGCCTTATCGGGGTTGGCGCGCAAAGTACTCTGCATGAATTCGACGGCGTCTTTGAGGGCGACGGACATGGTTTGTCTCCTATTTCCTAAGGGTATCTGTAAATATCAGCAATTATCGTATCACCGGTGTAATTATATTTATATTACAATAATATAATGTTATATTGATTGCTGAAATTCGGTGCTGCCATTGCCAAACGGGTGGCGATCGCCAACTATGAAGGCAGTGGAATCTCCGCGAAGAGGATAGAAAATGGCAAAGGCAACGTTCGGCGCCGGGTGTTTTTGGCATCCCCAGCATGTGTTCGATGAGGTCGATGGCGTAACCGCCACTTGGGTCGGTTATATGGGAGGCGGCAAACCCAAGCCGACCTATCTGGAGGTTTGCAATGGCACGACCGGTCATGCCGAGGTCGTGCATGTCGAGTACGATCCAGAGAAAGTCAGCTACGACCGGTTGCTCGACATCCTGTGGGAAACCCACGATCCAACGCAACAGAATCGCCAAGGGCCCGACATCGGCACCCAATATCGCTCGGTGATCTTCGCGCATGATGACGCGCAGGAGGCCGCGGCCCAGGCTTCGAAAGAGGCGCTTGGAGCATCGGGCAAGTATGACCGCGCGATTGTCACCGCGATTGAACCGGCGCAGAAATTCTGGGAGGGCGAGGATTATCACCAGAAATATTTCGAGCGCCAAAACCGGCCGAGCATTCTCGCCAGCCTGTTCGGCAAGAAGTAACGCTCCGAATTTCTGTGCCCTAATCTTTCAGCCGGTACCCCACGGCGAACATCCGTACGCAGACGGCACTAAAGGCCACGGCCAGCGCGGTAATCACGACAGCCGTCAGAAGCGGGGCGGCTTCGGTGTGGCCGGTGACGGCGTAGCGAAAGCCGTCGACCAGATAGAATACCGGGTTGAAGAGGCTGGCCAGCCGTACCGGGCCGGGCAACAGCGACACCGAATAGAACGTACCGGCGAGCATGGTCAGGGGCGCAACGATGAGCCCGCTAGCCGCGGCAACGTGTTCCATGCGCGTGGCAAACATGCCGGTCACCAGTCCGAGCAGGGCGAACACAAGCGCCGCGGCGATGGCGAATAATAGGGTCAGCAACCAGTCATGTGGCGCCATAGCGCCGAACGGCAGGGTCAGCACCCAAACGGCGCCACCGACGAGCAGACCCCGGGTGGCCGCGGCGCCGGCATAGGCCACGACAAGTTCGCTCGGCCGCAGCGGGGCCATCAGCACATCGACGATCGTGCCGGACACCTTGCCGATCAGCAGCGACGACGAGGTGTTGGCGAACGCGTTTTGCATCACCGCCATTAAGATTAATCCCGGCGCAATGAACTCGACGAACGAAATTCCGTTCAGATAGTCGGGGTTGCGCCGGAACACGGCGACAAAAATCACCAGAAACAGCAGCGTGGAGACGACCGGCGCCAATAGGGTTTGCAGCCAAACCGAGCGCAAGCGCAACAGCTCTTTCTTGTAGAGCGTCCACAGCCCGGTCCAATTCACCGGCCCCAGGTGGCGTAGCGTTGCCGGGCTGTGGGCGAACCCGATGCCGGCTCTTGGTCCTGGCGGTTGGATTAGTCTTCTACCGCGAAAAGGTTGACCGCCTTCGTGCCGCGTTCATCTGGCTGGCTATCGAATTCGATCTTCTGGCCTTCGCTCAAATATCCCATCCCGGATTGTTCCACGGCCGAGATGTGCACGAACACGTCGGCGGAGCCGTCTTCCGGCGCGATGAAGCCGAAGCCCCGGGCGCTGTCGAAGGATATTACGGTGCCTTTCGTCATGGAGGCATTCCATTATTATGGCGTTCAAGTCTTCCGCAGACGGCTTAGGCGGGATGTCGTCTCGCAGCAACAGGAAATGTGGGTATACGAGGAGGGAATAATGCCGGCCGAAACCAACCGCCAGCTTGTCGAGACATTTTATAAAATCATGTGGAACGGCTGGTCTGAGAAGACCGCGCGCACCATCCTGTCCAATGACATCGATTTTCGCGGCTCCATCGGCCTGCACGTCACCGGACATGAGGGTTTCCTGGGCTATATGAAGACGATCCGCGACGCCTTTCCAGATTTCCATAACCATATCGAAGAGATTATCACGACCGACGACCGCGCCGTGGCGCGGCTGACCTATAGCGGCACCCACCAGGGCGCGTTGTTGGGCCGCGCGCCGACCGGCCGCCGCGTCGAATATGCCGGTGTCGCCATGTTCACCATGGCGGCTGACCGCATCTCGAAAGTGTGGGTGCTCGGCGATCTATGGGGGCTGATGCAGCAAATCGAGGGGAACCAGTGACGGTGTTCGCTAGGACATCCGGTAAGTCGTGGTTCAGTCGTTTTTCAGTAACACATCGATGATTTGAGCAAATTCGTCGATCGAGCGGCTGCCTGGATAAACCGTGCCGTCGATAATAAATGTGGGTGTGCTGCGCACACCGTCGGCGGTGCCTTGCTGGCGTATGCGCAGGACACCATCGAGCAGTTCCTCGGATGCCATGCAGGCGTCGAATATGGCGTCGTTGATCCCGGCAAGTCTGCCAATGTTGGCCATCTCGGCCAAGGGGTCGCCGGCCCGGGTCCATTTATGCTGGTTTTTATAAAGCACCCCCACGAGACCGAAATAGCGCTGGTCGATGGTGCAGCGCGCCATCATGGCGGCGCGCAGCGCGATCCCGTCGAGCGGAAAATCCCGATAGATCAACTTAACTTTTCCGGTGTCGATATAGCGCTCCTTGAACGCTTTGTAGGTGTCGTTGTGGAAGTTCGCGCAGTGAGGGCAGGTCAAAGACGCATATTCGATCATTGTTATCGGCGCCGTGGGATCTCCGATGACCCGCTCCTTTAGGGCTGCCTTGAGATCGATTGTGGCCTCCGCGGCGGCCGGAACGGCGGTTGCGGCAATCCACAAAATGGCGAACGCGATGCGCAGGACGTGCGGACGCCGGCGTAATATCCACTCGACGTAAGTCACTCCCG
>JBLHHE010000103.1:0-7080 GCA_047616465.1 Alphaproteobacteria bacterium | reverse complement strand
GGGGCGATGGTGGACACGCCCATCTATGACGGCGGCGTCCTGGGCGCGGGAGCCACCATTACCGGCCCCGCGATCATCGAACAACCCGGCACCACGGTCGTCCTGCTAACCGGCCAAGCGGCAAAAACCGACGATTTTGGTCATATCCATGTGACCGGCAACGCCGGCAAAATAAGTGACCATCATGCCTGATACATCGCCACCGGCCCTCGACCCGGTTTCCTTCGAAGTTTTGAACCATCGCCTGCTGAGCATTTCCGAGGAAATGGGCATCCACTACATGCGCTGCTCCGGCTCGAACGTGTTGATCACCGGCAACGATGCCGCCTCGGCGATCATGGATGCGCAAGGCGCGCTGGTCGCCGTCGGCCCCTACATCGTCACCCAGGGCAACGTGCTGCCGCTGATCGTGCAAGCGACGATCGACAGCGCCACCCGCCATGGAGGCTTCGAGGACGGCGATATTTTTATCTGCAACGACCCCTATCTGGGAGCCATCCATGCCCCCGATTTCGCCACCGTGGCGCCCATTTTCCACGACGGCGAACTGGTCGCCTGGGTTGGCGCGTCGGGCCATCAGCTCGATACCGGCGGCATGGATCCCGGCGGCTTCTCGGTCAAGGCGGTAGACATTCACCAGGAAGGCTTGCGCATGCCGCCGGTGAAACTGGTCGAGCGCGGCCAGGTGCGCGACGACATTCTCGACTGGATCATCAACCAGGTACGCGATCCGCTGGTCGGTCTCGACGTGAAGGGCCAGATCGCCTGCCTGATGGCCGGGCGCGAACGCATCAACGGGCTGATCGACGATTGGGGCGTCGAGACCTTGAAGGGGGCGATGGCGCGCTCGATCGAATTCGCCGCCGGCAAGTTGCGCGACCGCCTCGACGACCTGCCCGACGGCAAATGGCGCGAGGTGCAGTATATCGACCATGACGGGCACGAATCGCTGATCTATCAGATCGTCTGCACCCTGACCAAGCGCGGCCGGCATCTGAGCTTCGATTTCACCGGCACCAGCCCGAACGCACGCGGCCTTATCAATTGCACCTATTCCGGCCTGCAGGCCGCAGTGCTCTCGGCGGTATACATCAATCTGTGCTGGGATATTCCTTGGAACCGCGGCGTGCGCGACTGTATCGACATTATCTCCGAAGTGGGGACGGTCAATAATTGCGCCTATCCCGCACCCTGCGCGATGGCGACCATATCGGGTGTGATCGTGACCATCGACGCCGCCTGGCGCTGCCTATCGCAAATGCTGCTGGCGAGCGAGAGCTACCGCGACGAGGCGATGGCCGTCTGGTCGGGTACCTCCATGGCGCCGATATTTGCCGGGACCAGCCAACACGGCTTTCCCTTCGCCGCCACCGAGATGAGCCATTTCGGCGGCGGCGGCGGCGCGCGTACCTATGCCGACGGCGTCGACACGTCGGGGATCGTGTTCAACACCACGCCCAACATGCCGAACATCGAGGATCAGGAAAGCGAATATCCGATACTTTATCTGTTTCGCCGTCACCTGCGCGATTCGGGCGGACCCGGGCGGTTCCGCGGCGGACGCTCGGGCGAGTTGGCCTACACGGTCTATGACGCCCCGAACGACGATCTGGTCGGCCTGTTCGCCGGCACCGGGGCTGAAATGCCCAATGGCATCGGCATCGCCGGTGGCATGCCGGGCAACGCCATCCGCATCGGGCGCTTTCTCGGCACCGACATGGCCGCACGCCTGGCCAATGGCACGCCCCTGCCCGAACGGCTGGAGGATATCGGCGGTGACCCCGAAATCATGGCCAGCAAGCACGAACGCGGGCCGATCGACACCGGCGATGTGTGGCACCATTGCTGGCAGGCGGGGGGCGGTTACGGAGACCCGCTGCTGCGCGATAGCGCGGCCTGCGCCTTGGATGTCGCGCGAGGCGCCGTGGCGCGCGAAGCCGCCCACGACATCTATGGCGTTGTGCTGACAGATGACGGCGCGGCCGACGAGGCAGCGACCCAGGCGCGTCGCGAAAAAATTCGGCAAGACCGATTGGCCGCCGCCGTCGCCGTCGAACCGGGCGACGCGGTGGTATCGTTTTCGGGAGCCGGGCAACTGGCATTCGGCGATGTGCTGCTGGTGGACGGCGATGGCGACTCTGTCGCCTGCGGCCATTGCGGACACCGTCACTGCGGTACCGGCGACAATCTGCTCGATCATTTGCGCGAGGTGCGTGCGCCGCTAACCGCCGCCGGGCCGGTGCGCGGCGAAGACTATGATGTCGGGCGGTTTCACCTGCGCCAGCTTTGCTGCGCCAATTGCGCCACCCTGGTCGACGTGCAGGTGGCGCTCGACGGCGCACCGCGGCCGTTCATGCAGATCGGCCCCCGATGAGCGCGTTAGCGGCACGCCAGCCGGACGGCGAAAGCACTGCTGAGATGGAAATGGCCAGCCTGGGCGCGAGCATCCGCGCCGCGCGCCGCGACGCCGGGCTGAAGCTGCGCGAGGTCGCGGCGGCTACAGGACTGTCGATCAGTTACCTAAGCCAGATCGAGCGCGATCTGTTAACGCCATCGGTCGATGCCCTGCGGCGGATCGCCGGCGCCGTCGATATCCCCGCCGGAACTTTGGCGTTTGCCGCCGGGTCGCGCCGAGGTAAGGCGAGCGTGAGCATCGTGCGGCAGGAAACGCGAAAACGCGTCGCCTTCGCCGACACCAATATCGCCTACGAACTGCTGACACCCGACGTCCAGGGCCGCGTCTCAGTGATGGCCCTCAACGTTCCCCCCGGCGCGGAAAGTGGCGCCGCCTTCACCCATCCCGGCGAGGATATCGTCGTTGTCCAGCAAGGCGCGCTGATGATCGAAGTGGGTGGGCTATGGCACGAGATCGAGGCCGGCGACAGCATCCGCTTCAGTAGCGAAATCCCGCACCGCTGGCGCAATGGCGCGAACGTACCGGCGCAAGCCCTGTGGATCAGCTCGCCGCCCTGGCTGTAACGCTGGCTACCCGTCAGCCCCGCTGTATCAGGATCACCCCGAGCAGCGTAATCGCCGTCGCCGCCGCCAGCGTCAGCGTGAAGGGCTCACTGAGCAACAACGGCGCAAGGCTGATGCCAATGACCGGCTGTAACAGCTGCAACGAGCCGATGCGCGCCACGCCGCCATCGGCGACCGCTCTGTTCCACAGAATGTAGGCGATGATCGTGGTGCCCCAGGCCAAGGTGCAAATCGCCGCCCAACCTGGCAAATCGATGGTGACAAATACCACCATGCCCGAGTGCCACAGAAAAACCGGCAGAACCAGGATCGCGGCGACAACGACACTCCACAGGGTCACCGCTGTCGCACCCACCGTGCGGGTCAAGCGCGACCCCGCGATGTAACCGACAACGCCGGAGAACATGCCGGCAAATATCAGCGCATCGCCTTGCCAGCTCACACCCTCGACGCCCAGGCCGACGGCCTCCCAGATCAGTAGTAGCGCGCCCACCAGACCCACCGCGATACCGGCCCACCAGTAGAGGCTCGGCCAGCGCCGGTTAATCCAGGCGCCGAATACCCCCGCCATGACCGCGCCAGATGCCGTGCCGGCCGCCGCGTGACCAGCGGTGGTCATTTGTACACCCCAACTGAACAACAGCGGAAATGCGGCAAGTCCACCGACTCCCGAGACGATCAGCAGCCACTTATCATTACCGCGCCAGGGCAACGGCATCCGCCCACCAATAATCATAGCCACGGCCACCGGCGCAGCCACGATAGCCCGCAGAATGCCAACGGTAATACCGTCGGTATATGCAACAGCGAATTTGGTGAAGAGCGGCGTCATGCCATAGAGAAAAACCGCGACAAGCGCGATCGTGTAGAGGCGAACCATTTTATTTTCGTGAATCTGCATCGCCCAGAACCTGCGCAGCTAGCGCCGCTGTACCAGGGCGATACCCGAGAATACCACAGCGACCGACACCACCAAGGGTAATGTGACCGGTTCGTCTAAAACAATTGCCGCCATAGCGATGCCGACAATCGGCAACGCGAACTGCCAAACCGCCATGCGGCTTATACCGCCCCGCGATAGCGCATAGTACCAGGTCATCGTAGCGACAACCGACGCGCCGGCCGCGAGGTATAAAACCACGCTCCAACTCAGCACGGTGAGTTGCGACAACTCGGCAAACGACGACGTCACCAGCAGAACCGGGAACCACAGCACGCTGGCCGCGACCACGCTCCACAACGTAATCGCCGGGGCGCCATAGCGCTGCGACAACCGGCTGCCGAGATAAAAGCCTGTTGAGCCAAGAAAAGCGGCCGAGATAACCAATACATCGCCCTGCCACGTGGCGCCGGTCGAGCTCAGACCGACCGATTCGGCGACCAGGATCAACGCGCCGGAAAAGGCCACGGCGATACCGACCCACCACCGGAACCGGGGCCACTGGCGGCGCGCAGCGGCTTCGATCAGGCCCGTGAATATGGAGGTCGACGAGCTGGCGACCACGGCATGACCCGCCGTGGTGAACTGCACACCCAGCGTAAAGATCACCGGCGCTGCGCCCATGCTGACAATCGTTATCAAGCAGAAATAGACTCTGTCTCCGGCGTACCACGGCAAGCGCAGCCGCATGAACATGATGACAATCAAAGCGCACGGCCCGGCAACGACCACCCGCAAGATCGCCAATGTTAGCGCATCCATTGACCCGGTACCCAGCTTGGTCGCCATCGACGAACCGCCCCATAGCAGCACTGTGGTCAAGGCGCCTGCGGTCGCCAGCGAGATCAGACCTGTGGTCCCGACCGGCGGCCCGCCAGATTTTTTCGGGGATTTATCGCCCATGTACCGGCGTTAGCCGCCGATACGTTCAGGGTCGACAGTTACCGTATGGTCGATGGGTCCATGGCCGGCGCCATAGCCAGGCGCGGCGGCAATCGCCGCCATAACATAGGCGCGCGCCCGCGAAACCGCCGCCGGCAGATCCATTCCCTGCGCCAGGCCGGCGGCGATCGCCGAAGCCAGCGTACATCCGGTGCCGTGGGTGTGGGCGGTCTGGATTCGCGGTCCCTCGAAGCGAACGATGCCGTCGCCGGTTACCAGCAAATCGACAATTAGCGGTCCCTTTATATGGCCCCCTTTGACCAACACGGCGCGCGCGCCCATCCCCCGTAACGCCTCGCCCGCCGCCTGCTGGCTGGGCACATCGACGACGTCGATACCGGTCAAGGCCGCCGCCTCTGGGGCGTTGGGGGTGAGCACCGCGGCCAGCGGAACAATGCGTTCGATCAGCGCCGAATGGGCGGCGATGTCGAGCAGGCTAGCGCCGCCTTTCGCCACCATCACCGGGTCGGCGACCAGCGGCAATCCGGCGGCCCTATCGGCGATCATGTCGGCAACGACCTCGATCACCTCGACACTGTGCAGCATGCCGGTTTTCAGACAATCGGCGCCGATATCGTCGAGCACGACTTCCATCTGCCGGGCGATAAAATCGGTATCGACAGGATGGATGGCATGAACGCCGAGAGTATTCTGCGCGGTCAACGCCGTAATGGCGGTCATGGCGAAGCCGCTGAACGCACTGACCGTCTTGATGTCCGCTTGGATGCCGGCGCCGCCGCCCGAATCGGAGCCGGCAATGATCAAAACCCGCCCGTTCATCGACCGGCTGCGGATTTAGTGTCCGGCACCGGCCTGCTCGATGGCGCCGACGATTGTATCGACCACGGCGCCGACTTTGGCTTCATCGAGGCCTTCCGCCATGACCCGGATGAGCGGTTCGGTCCCCGAAGGCCGGATCAGTACACGCCCCTCGTCACCGAGACTGGCTTCGCCATCGGCGATCGCCCGCTTGACCTCATCGCTCTCCAGCGGCGTGCCGCCATTGATCGACACATTTCGCAAAATCTGCGGATATGGTGTGAAGGCGCGGCCGATCTCGCTTAACGGTACACCGCCCTCGACGCGGGCCGCTAAGACCTGCAGCGCCGCGATCAATCCATCGCCGGTGGTGGTGTATTCGCTCAGGATTATATGGCCCGATTGTTCGCCGCCGAGATTGTAGCCATGCTTTCGCATATGCTCCAAAACATAGCGGTCGCCGACTTGGGTCCGCACCAGCTCCAGGCCGATTCCTTCGAGGTAGCGTTCGAGGCCCAAATTCGACATGACCGTAGCCACCACGCCGCCGCCGGTTAATTGCTGGCGCTCGTGCCAGGTGCGCGCAACCAGCGCCATCACCTGATCGCCATCGAGAATCGCGCCGGTCTCATCGGCGACAATCAGCCGGTCGGCATCGCCGTCCAACGCAATCCCCAGATCGGCCCCATGCTGCGTCACCAGCGCCTGCATCGCCGCCGGTGCGGTCGCGCCACAATCCCGGTTGATGTTGGTGCCATCGGGTTCGACCGCCATGGCCACCACGTCGGCGCCCAACTCGTGCAACACCTGCGGCGCCACCTTGTAAGCGGCGCCGTGGGCGCAATCGACGACGATTTTCAGACCGTCGAGGCTAAGCCCGCGCGGAAAGGTGTGCTTGACGAATTCGATATAGCGGCCCGGGGCATCTTCGAGCCGCCGGGCACGGCCGAGATGATGAGACCCGGCGAGATGATCGCCGAAGCCATTATCCATCAAGCCTTCAATCTTTCCCTCGACCTCGTCGGACAATTTATAGCCATCGGGGCCGAACAATTTGATGCCATTATCTTCATACAGGTTATGGGAGGCCGAAATCATGACGCCGACATCGGCGCGCAACGAACGCGTCAACATGGCGACAGCGGGCGTCGGCATCGGGCCAACGAGGACAACGTCCATGCCCATGGATATGAATCCGGACTGCATTGCGGGCTCAAGCATGTAATTGCTGAGCCGCGTATCCTTGCCGATAACGGCCAAGTGGCGATGGTCACCGCGGGTGAAATGACGCCCCGCCGCCATGGCGACACGCAACGCGGTTTGCGCCGTCATCGGTTCGACGTTTGCTTTTCCCCGAATGCCGTCGGTGCCAAAGAGCTTGCGCGTCATGTTGCCTGTCCGAGTCGCTCCATCAGTGCCTTATAGCAAAGTGACACTAATTTATCATTTCTAAGTCGAGG
>JBLHHE010000102.1:0-7107 GCA_047616465.1 Alphaproteobacteria bacterium | reverse complement strand
CAAGGAGCTGGCCGATTACTGCACGCCGTGGGTCGGTGTTCTGACCCATTTCAAGACCCTGAAATCGGCGCCCCAGTACCCCCTCGCCGTCGATCATGTGTCCTGGCAGGGTGAAGCTGTCGCCGCTGTCGTGGCGAACAGCCGGGCCGAGGCCGAAGACGGCGCGGCATTGGTCGAGGTGTCTTATGAAGAATTGCCGGCGGTGACCGATGCCGAGACCGCGGCCGATCCATCGACCCATGTGATCCACCCCGAACTGGGCGACAATATCGCGTTCGATAACGCCGTCGAGGCGGGCGATGTGGACACCGCCTTCGCCGAGGCCGCTCTGGTCGTTGAAGAGACCTTCCGTTTCGAGCGCCATACCGGCGTTACCCTGGAACCGCGCGTGATCCTGGCCGATTACAGCGAGGTCGAAGACCAACTCACGGTCTATATGTCGAACCAGGCGCCGCACATGATGCAGCATATCTTCGCGCTTCATGTCGGCGTGCCGGAAGGCAATGTGCGCGTGGTCTGCCAGGATGTCGGCGGGTCGTTCGGCATCAAGGTGCATGTCTACGCCGACGAAATGGCGACGGCAGGGATTGCCAAGATGCTGGCCCGACCGGTTAAGTTTGCCGCCGACCGGTTGGAATCTTTCGTCACCGATATTCATGCCCGCCACCACCGCGTTCATGGCCGTATGGCGTTCTCCGCCGAGGGCGACATTACGGCCATCGAGGTCGACGATCTGACCGGCATCGGCCCTTATTCCATGTATCCGCGCACCAGCGCTATGGAGGCCAATCAGGTGCTGAACTTCACCGGTGGCCCCTACAAACACCAGAATTACCGGGCCAAGGCCCGCGTGGTGTTCCAGAACAAGAACGTGATGTGCCAGTACCGGGCGGTCGGCCATCCGATTGCTTTTGCCGTGACCGAGGGGTTGGTGGAAAACGGAGCGCGGCAGTTGGGCATCGACCCGGTCGATATCCGCCGCCGTAACCTGATCCCCGACGACGCCTACCCGACCAAGGGGGTGAGCGGGATCATCTTCGAGGCCCTGTCCCACGAACAGACCCTCGAAAAACTGATGTCGATGATGGATTACGAGGCCATGAAGGCCGAGCGCGACACCTTGCGCAAAGACGGTGTCTATCGCGGCATCGGGTTCGCCGCGATGATCGAGCTGACCAATCCGGGCGCGGCCATGTACGGCATCGGTGGGGCGCATATCTCTTCGCAGGACGGCGCCCAGGTACGCCTCGATTCGGGCGGGTCGATCATCGTCCATACCAGCGTCACCGAACAGGGCCAGGGCACCGACACGATTGTCGCCCAGATCGCGGCGACGGCGTTCGGGATCTCGCTCGACAAGGTGCGGGTGATCACCGGCGATACCGATAATGTGCCGACCGGCGGCGGCACTTGGGGTTCGCGCGGCGCCGGTATCGGCGGCGAGGCGGTGCTGATGGCGGCTAAGGCGCTGCGCCAGAACGTCGTCGAGTTGGCCGGCCAGTTGCTGCAGGCCGAACCGTCCTCGCTGGATATTCAAGGCGGGATCGTGATCGCCAAAGACACCGGCAATGAGCGCATGCCGCTGACCGAAGTAGCGCGCATCGGCTATTTCCGCTCCGATTTGATCCCCAAGGGTTTCCAGGCCGAGCTTATGGCGATCCGTCATTTCCTGCCGCGCGAATACAATATTGCCTTCACCAACGGCATCCAGGCCTGTTACGTCGAGGTCGACCCCGAGACCGGGCTCGTCAAAATCCTCAAGCATTGGGTGGTCGAGGATTGCGGCACCGTGATCAATCCGCTGTTGGTAGACGAACAAGTGCGCGGCGGGGTGATCCAGGGTCTCGGCGGGGCGCTGTTGGAAGAGTGCACCTACGACGCCGCCGGCAATATGATCAACGCCAATATGGCCGATTATCTGGTGCCCATGGCCGGCGAGATGCCCGATATTGAGGTCGGTCATGTGCAGACCCCGACGATGGATTCCGAGCTCGGCGC
Source organism: Alphaproteobacteria bacterium (assembly GCA_047616465.1). Lineage (GTDB taxonomy): Bacteria > Pseudomonadota > Alphaproteobacteria > UBA6615 > UBA6615 > JABDJY01. The sequence continues at coordinate 5,109 of JBLHHE010000102.1, read as the reverse complement.
CAAGGGGGCTGGCGAGGCCGGTACGGCGGGCGCGCCGGCGGCGGTGATGAACGCCATCAACGACGCCATTAGCCCGTTCGACGTGCGCGTTTCCCACCAGCCGATCACCCCGCAACGCATCCTCGCGGCGCTGGGTAAGTACTGAAAAAGCCCCTCTCCCATGGGGAGAGGGTTTATTGACCTTCCGGTTCAATGGACCCAGCTTACCGTCGTTGGTGAATGTGAATGTGATTGGGAAACGGAAACGCAAATCATGGCCGAAGTTGAAATTATCAGTTCCAGCACGTGCCCGTTCGCCCAGCGCACGCGCATGGCGTTGCTCGAAAAAGGCATCGATTTCACGATGACCGAGATCGATTTGAACGATAAGCCGGACTGGTTCTGGGAGATTTCGCCGTACGGCAAGGTGCCGGTGATCCGCCACAATGGCACGGTGGTGTTCGAATCCGCGGTCATCAACGAATATCTCGAAGAGGTGTTCCCCGATCACCCGTTATTGCCGAAAGATCCGGTGGGCCGGGCCCAGGCGCGCATCTGGATCGACTTCGCCAATGTGCGTTTCGTGCCCCAGGTCTACAAGCTGATGCTGGCACAGGAACCGGAACGCCAAGCCGCGCACGCGCAGAAGCTGACCGAAGCGCTGTTGATGATGGAACATGAGGGACTGGGCAAAATATCCGACGGACCTTACTGGCTGGGCGAGCAGGTCAGCCTCGTCGATTTAAGCTTCCTGCCCCATTTGCAGCGCTTTTGCGCGCTCGAGCATTACCGGGATTTTCACATCCCGGAAGAATGCGTGTTGCTGAAAGCGTGGTTGCAGCTCATGCGGCGGCGGCCTTCGGTGCTGGCCATGTCGCCCTCCGACGAAACCCTAATCAAGAACTGGTCGAAATACGCGTTTAACACCAGCACCGGCACCACTGCGGCGGATATGCGCGAAGTCTGAAAGCCGGTTTGCCGGACTAATCGACCACGCAAGACACTTATGCTGAGAGGTCATGGCCGGCGCATTGTCCGGCCGCGCCGCCACTGCTAGGTTCAAGACCAAGATTCAAGCCCACAGTTCGGAGAAAGAATGGTTCATTTACGTGAAATGCCCGAGCATCTGCGCGACCGCTTGGTCAATCAGGAGCTGCCGACCTACGAGTCGACGCCCTGGGTTGAGGCAAAGCCGTTGGCGGAAAGCAAGATCGCCATCATCAGCACGGCGGGTCTGCATCGGCGCGAAGATTCGCCCTTTGTCCCCGGTGCCGGAGATTACCGGATCATTCCCGACGATGCCGATACGGACAATCTGATGATGAGCCATCTGTCGACCAATTTCGACCGCACCGGCTTCTTTCAGGACGTCAACACGGCGTTTCCGATCGACCGGCTGCACGAACTGGCTGACGAAGGTTTTATCGGATCGGCCGCCTCGCGCCATTATTCGTTCATGGGGGCGACGCCGCCGGCGGTGATGGAGCCGGTCGCCCGCGATCTCGCCGGGTTGCTGAAAGCCGATGGGGTCGACGCGGTCGTTCTGGTCCCTGTCTGACCCCAATGCACGCGCGCCGTGGGCGGGCTGGCACATATTCTAGAAGGCGAAGGCATTCCGACGACGCAGATCAGTTTGATCCGCGTGCATACCGAGAAGATCAAGCCGCCGCGGGCCTTGGCGGTTCAATTCGAGCTTGGCCGTCCCTTGGGCGCGCCGAACGAACCGGATTTCCAGCGCCGGGTGTTGCACGATTGTTTGGCGTTGCTGGAACGGCCCTCGGGTCCGGTTCTCGAGGACTTCCCCGATCTGCCGCCGGGCACCGACGAGGAAGAGGCGCAAGGCTGGGCCTGTCCGGTCAATTTCGCTCCGCCGATGGACGATATCAGCGATGCCGATCTGGTCTACCAGTCACTGCTGCAGGAAGTGAACCTGCTGCGGCCGTGGTACGAGGAGGCGGTGAAAAACTTCGGACGCTCGGCCTTCGGTATCTCCGGTAAGACAACGGAAGAAATCGCCCGCGTTATCGCCGATGTTCTCGTCGATCCAGAAGGTATGGCGCCGCCGATCGAAGGGGAGAGCCTGGGTGTCGGCTTCAAACGTATGGCCGACGATATGCGCTACTTCTACACCGAAGCGGCCATCGCCCGCCCCGACCAGCGCACCAGCGATTTCGAGGTCGCCAATTGGCTGTGGGGCGAGACCACGTTGGGCAAGGTGCTGGTCGCTATCCGTGACGAGTCTATGGAGAGCGAGGAGCCATCCTTGAAGGCGCTGGCCGTCACCGCGATGGTGCCAACCCACCAGCGCCAGCGAACTAAGCACGGGTAGAACCGAGATTCCCACCCCCACCTAAATCCTCCCCCATCAAGGGGGAGGACTTTCTAATGTCATGTCGTCCTCCGCCATAACTCCCTCCCCCTTGATGGGGGAGGGCTGGGGTGGGGGTGGCTCCGCTGCTAAAGGGAGAGGGTTTTTACGATCTCAACGTCACCATCGGATCGCCACCCTGGCGCTCGCTGATGCGGCCGATTATGGCGGCGTCGGGGGCGGCGGCTTGGCGGAGTTCGGCCAGGCAGGCCTGGGCGCGATCGGCGGGCACCCCGAACAACAGGCCGCCGGCGGTTTGCGGATCGAACAATAGGGGATAAGCGATGTGCGCCGCCGGTTCATGGCTGTTGGCCACTGCGCTTTCGTTATCCGGCTTTAGCGTACTCTCGATGCCGTCGCCCGACAGACTGGCGGCGCCGGCCAACAGGGGTATCGCATCGAGATCGAGCGCGGCGTCGGCGTTTGATGCCTGCAACATCTCGACCAAATGTCCCATCAGTCCGAAACCGGTGACATCGGTGCACGCTGTTGCGCCGTGGGCGCGCAGTATGGGCACGCTGGGCCCGGCCGAGCGCAGCATCGAGGTGAAGGCCGCCTCGATCCATTGCCCTTGAGCCTTGGTCCGCATGTCGGCGGCAAACAAGACGCCGGTGCCAATCGGCTTGGTCAGTATCAGCGCATCGCCGGGCTGCAAACCGCCCTTGCGCAGCAGCGTATCGGGGTCGGCGTAGCCGTTAACGGTGAGGCCGAACGCCATTTCGGCGCCCTCGCCGGTATGGCCGCCGGCCAGCACGGCGCCGGCTTCCGATAGGGTTTCGGTGGCGCCGGCGAGCAATTGGTAGAGGTCCTCGGCGATCTTATCGTCGCCGTCATGGGGCAGCATGACCGCGGCCAGGGCCGAATGGGGTTCCGCGCCCATGGCGAATATGTCGCCCAGGCAATGGTTGGCGGCGATGCGGGCGAACAAATAAGGATCGTCGATAAAGGCGCGAAACTGGTCGATGGTTTGGACCAGCGCCTTGCCCGGCGGCGGCATCAGCACGGCGGCGTCGTCGGGGGCTTCGAGGCCCTGGGCCAGACCTTCCTTGGTCTGTGGCGGCAGCCGGTCGAGGGCGCGGTGCAGGATCGGTGCCGCTACCTTGGCGCCGCAGCCGCCGCAGCGCATCTGGTCGAGAACGTCGCCGCCGCTGGCCGAACTTTGCGCCGACATTTCGGGCAGTTCCTGGTATTTGGCCATCCAGCGGCGGTCGATCCAATCCTTCCAGCGCCACACCCAACCGCCCGCCAACGAGAGCGACCCCCGCGCGGCGATGGCGTGGCGGTTGCCGGTGGTGATCAGGGCCAGGGTTTGCTTTTGCGGGCGGTAGGGTTTGAGAGGCTGGCCGATTGCAGCGCGGCGCAGATTTTCCGCCAAATAAGGGCCTTGGCGGACGGCGTAGACGCCCGATTTTGGCAGGGCGTAATTGTCCATCGAGGCGAGATCGCCGGCGGCATACACCTGGGGGTGGGACGGCGAGCGCAGATGGTCGTCGACGCGCACAAATCCCCGCGCATCCAGCGCCAGTCCGCAGTCGGCGAGCCAGTGCGGTGCGCCGCCGTTGGTCACCAATATGGTGCGGTCGGCCGGCAATGTTTCGCCGGTACTGAGCGTTGCGCTATCGGCCTCGATCCGCTCGATTTTGGTGCCGGTGTGAACCGCAATGTTACGGTCGGCAATGGTGTGCAAAAGCCGCCGCCGGGCCGCCGCGTTATAGCTCGGCAGCAATGTGTCGGCGGCTTCGATGATGGTCAGCGATAATTCATCGGGATTGCGTTCGAGCGACGCGTCGCCCCGGCGCAACTGTTGATCGAGCGAGAGGGTAAGCTCGACCCCGCCGCCGCCGCCGCCGACCACCACGATATGATAGCGCCCCGGCTTGGCGGCGATCTCGGCAACCATTTTGGCCTGGCCCGCCAAGAACCGGTCGATCGGTTTCACCGGTAAGGCGTTTTCCGCGCCGGGGATGCCGGCTGTGGAGGGCGTCGATCCGGTGTCGAGGGATAACAGATCGAAGTGAACCGGCGGTCGGCCGGCGACACGAACGGCGCTATTCGATAAATCCAGCCCGGTTGCGGGGGCATGGATCAACCGCGCGCCGGCAAAGGCGGCGAGCGGGCGCAGATCGATGTGGCATTCGGCATGCGTGTAAAGCTGGGCGATCAGGCCCGGCACCATACCCGAATAGGGCGTCAATAGGTCGCGGGTGATGAGGGTCAGGCGCACCCCTGGCTGCGGTTTCATGCCAAATTTTTTCAGCACGTCAACATGGCTATGGCCGGCGCCGACGAGCACAATATCCTGTCGGACCGGTTCAGAGTGCGTTTGCATAATTCGCGTGATTAACGATAGCCAGGGCCAAAATTGGCGGAAGAGAGTGGGAGTCGAACCCACCAGGCACGTCTAACGCCCCTCACCGGATTTGAAGTCCGAGCGCCCCACCGGGGTGCGATCCTCTTCCACGGACAGTTTCCCCAGCTTTGCCGGGAGACACAAGGGCTTGAATTAAGAACGATGGGGGCAAAGTCCAATTTGGCATTTAAGGTTGGACCTAGTAACTTGCCGGCTAGCTGGCTGATAATGGGCCGCAGGGAATGCTATTTAAAGAACAATAGGGGGGCGGGTTACCGCACCATTACTGTGGAGCCTGGAGGGTCATATGACGATCGCTGATGTCTTGAACTTTTTTACCACCCAAATTTTCTTAGTTTTCTTCTTGCTGCCGTTCGCGGTCATATTCGTGGTCATGCTGGTTCTCATGGCG
>JBLHHE010000101.1:0-7143 GCA_047616465.1 Alphaproteobacteria bacterium | reverse complement strand
GAACGCCAAGCACGAGATCACCCGCGACGACATCATGGCGATGGACGATTACGCTGCCGAACGCCGCGAGCGGCGCGGCGAGGCGGTCGCGCTGAAGCGCAACCGGCGTATGGAAGTGGGACCGGTCGCGGCGTTTTATTTCGAGAACTACACCACCATGTGGCACCAGGTTCACGAAATGCTGCACATTGAGCGGGGCGGCGAAGCCCAGATCGCCGACGAGTTGGCGGCCTATAACCCCTTGATTCCAAAGGGCCGGGAGCTGATCGCAACGGTCATGTTCGAGGTCGACGACGAGGTGAGGCGGCGCAATTTTCTCGCCCGGTTGGGGGGTGTCGAGGAAACCGCATTCCTACGGTTCGGCGGTGAAAAAGTGGCCGGCGTCCCCGAGGCCGACCTCGACCGCACCACTGCCGACGGCAAGGCGAGCGCCGTGCAGTTTGTCCATTTTCCGTTCACCGACAGCCAGGCCGCAAAGTTCGCCGCCGCCGACACCGAAGTAATCATCGGGTTCGACCATGCCAATTACAGCCACATGGCGGTCATGCCCGAAGTGGTGCGCGCCGCGCTGGCGGAAGACTTCGACTAGGGTTTGTTGAAAACCAGGGTTCTCAACAGACCCTAGTCCGCCGATCCATAATCCGTCATCCCTATAACAAAACTGTCATCCCGGACTTGATCCGGGATGACGGATTATTGTTGGCGGTCTGAATACGCCTTTTCTCAACAGACCCTAGAGCCGTCGCGCCCGGTTAATCGGTCGGTTAATTCTGGTACTCGTTGGGAAGAATGCCCCACAGCACGTCCTGTGGCATCCAGCCCGTGACGCGGTGGCTATCGATGGTGATGCGGCACCATCCCTGTTCGCAACCGAGCAGGCTGGCGATCACGCCAGAATCGACGAACGCGGCGATCTGGGCGGCCTTGTTAGGCTCGCGGTAAATTCGGTCTTCGCGGCCCGCTATGGCCACGGTGCGTTTGCCTGACAGCAGCGATTTATGGATCCAGCCCGAGGTGCCGTCCTGCATTTGCACCTGCCGCCAGCCTTCGAATTCGGCGACAATTCTGAGGGGCAGGTCGGCGCGGGTATAGACCCAGTCGATGGGGTATCGCCGGCCGGGGCCCGTGCGCAGGTTCACCGCGTCGGCGCGCAGGCTGACAAAGCGCGGCAGCGGCAGGCCAGTTTCCGATTGCGCGGCAGCCGGTCCGGCGGCAAATAGCAGCCCGATGACGACCCCACCACAAAGCCAACGGGCTGATTTGGTAATAAGCAAACGCATGGTTACCTAGCCCTCTACATAATAAAGCCATAACAGGTCAAGCAATTGAATTGCCTCATCATTGCCGTGCGCCTTGCGCCAGGGCGGCCAACGCGGATAAATGGAGGGGTTCGGTGCGGACCGTCTTCGGCGGTGGCCAGAGACAAAAGTACCGGCAAAAATAGGGGGGATATGGCAACCACAAAACCGCTGGTAATCGTCACGCGCAAACTACCCGAGGCGACCGAGATGCGCCTGAAGGAGTTGTTCGATGCGCAGTTGAACGACGACGATACGCCGATGAGCCGCGACCAGCTTATGGCTGCGGTCGCCGCCGCCGATGTGTTGGTGCCGACGGTGACCGACCGGATATCGGCCGAGGTGATCGCTGCCGCCGGCGACCGGCTGAAGCTGATCGCCAATTACGGCAACGGCGTCGACAATATCGATCTGCGTTCGGCGCGCGAAAGGGGCATCACTGTCACCAATACGCCGGGCGTGCTGACCGAGGATACCGCCGACATGACCATGGCGCTGATCCTCGCCGTGCCGCGCCGACTGTACGAGGGCGCCCAGGTGGTGCGGTCGGGCGAATGGACCGGCTGGTCGCCGACCTTCCTGCCCGGCCACCGCATTTGGGGCAAGCGCCTGGGTATCATCGGCATGGGCCATATCGGCACCGCGGTGGCGCGCCGGGCCCGTGGTTTCGGCCTCAAGATCCACTACCATAATCGGCGTCCGGTCCATCCCGATCTGGCCGGCGAGCTGGAGGCGACCTACTGGGACTCCCTCGACCAGATGCTGGCGCGGGTCGATATTGTCTTGGTCAATTGTCCCCATACGCCGGCGACGTTTCATCTGCTATCGCGCCGAAGGCTGGAGCTGCTGCAACCCCATTGCTATGTGGTCAACACCTCGCGCGGCGAGGTCATCGACGAGCGCGCCCTGGGCGACCTGATCGCCGGCGGGCGCATCGCCGGCGCCGGTCTCGACGTGTTCGAGCACGAACCGGCGGTCGATCCCCGGCTGGCGGCGGCCGACAATGTCATTCTGTTGCCTCATCTGGGCTCGGCCACCATCGAGGGACGACGCGAGATGGGCGAAAAGGTCGCCATCAATATCCAAACCTTCATCGACGGCCACACCCCACCCGACCGGGTGCTGGAGACGATGTATTGAGGCCGGCTATGTCCGACCCCGCCTCATCATTGCAAAATGTCAGTGCCCGCCGTGCGCGCCGCCCTTCATATTGTGCGGGCTGGTGCCGCTTGGAGCCTTGGCGGGGACCGCAGGCGTATAGCCGCGCAGGCGGTTATAGGCCGCGGTTTGCGGGGCGGTGAGCAGCGGCGGCGTTTTGAAATGGGTCGCGAGGTGGGTGTAGCGCAATTCGCTGCGGGTCTCGGCGATCTGCGCCAATAATTCACGCAAAGAACGGTCGGTAATTACGCCCTCGGCGAATTGTCGGTCGAGTTCGGCTTCCAACGCAATCAGCTTCTCGCCGAGCGGCTTTGCCTGCGCTGTCATCGCCAACTTAATCGCGTGCAGCTGTGCCACCTGCGCCCCATCGAGGCCGATCTCGTTGGCCAGATCGAGCAGATGGGTCGGCCCGGGTACGCCGTTCAACTCAGCCGCTTTGGCCAGGCCCCAGCCGCGCCCATTACGCAAATCGCCGATATCCTTTGCCGATAGGCTTTTGATTTGACGCGTTTCCTGCCCGGTATAGGGCGAGGGCGTTGTCTCGGCGGCGGCGGTTCCCGTCAGGGCCAGCAATGTTCCCAGGGCGATCGTTTTTAACATCGGCGTTACTTCCTTGTGTTCAGGGGGCGCGACTACAGGACGGGATTATCTAGACGCTGCCGATCTCCGTAATCGTCGGCGTGTCGCCGCACAGCGCGCAGTTGGGGTCGCGGGGGATCTTGATGGTGTGGAAGGCCGGACCCAGGGCGTCGTAGATCAGCATACGCCCGGCCAGGCTGTCGCCGAGGCCGAGCAGTTCCTTCAGCACCTCGGTTGCTTGCAGCGACCCCATAACGCCCGCCACCGCGCCTAGAATGCCCGCTTCGTCGCACCGGGGCACCAAATCTTCGGGCGGCGCCTCGGCGAACAGGCAGCGATAACAGGCGGTCTTGGCGCCATCGTTGCGCCGGAACGTGAGCAGTTGCCCTTCGAAGCGCAGCAACGCAGCGCTGACCAGGGGCTTGTTCAACAAATAGCAGGTGTCGTTGAGCAGATAGCGGGCCTCGAAATTGTCCGTACCATCGGCGATCAAATCGTAGCCGGCGATGATATCGGTGGCGTTCTCGGCGGTCAGGCGGGTATCGTAAGGGACAACTTTGATGCCGGGATTGAGGGCGGCGATGGTGTCGGCGGCGCTGGCGACTTTTTGGTCGCCGACCCGATCGGTTCGATGGATGACCTGACGCTGCAGGTTGGTCAAATCGACTTCGTCGTCATCGACCACGCCCAATGTGCCGACCCCCGCGGCCGCCAGATACATAAGCAACGGCGCGCCCAGGCCGCCGGCGCCGACCACCAGCACCTTCGACTGCAACAGCCGTTCCTGTCCCTCGTCACCCACCTCGTCGAGGATAAGGTGGCGGGCATAGCGGTGAAATTGTTCTTCGGTGAGTTCCATGGGTTGGCTTTTAAAGCCCCTCGAACAGCGCGGTCGAGAGATAGCGTTCGGCGAAGGAGGGCAGGATGGCGACGATCAGTTTGCCCGCCATGTCAGGGCGCGCGCCGATTTCCAGCGCCGCCGTCAGGGCCGCGCCCGACGAGATGCCGCAGGGCAGGCCTTCGATCTGCGCCGCCTTACGGGCCATCGCGATGGCGCTCTCGTTGGCGATGGGCAGGATTTCGTCGATCAGGCCAGTGTCGAGAATATCGGGGATAAACCCGGCGCCGATACCCTGGATCTTGTGGGGGCCTGGCGGGCCGCCCGACAATACCGAGCTGTCTTCCGGCTCAACGGCGACCATGCGCACCTCGGGCTTGCGCGCCTTCAATACCTCACCGACCCCGGTCAACGTACCGCCGGTGCCGACCCCGGCAACCACAATATCGACCTTGCCGCCAGTGTCGTTCCAGATTTCCTCGGCCGTGGTTAGCCGGTGGATCTCTGGGTTGGCCGGGTTTTCGAACTGATGCGGCATGAAGGCGTTGGGGGTGTCGGCGACGATCTGTTGGGCCCGGGCGATCGAGCCGTTGATGCCTTCGGCCGCCGGTGTCAAAATTAATTCCGCGCCGAGCAGGAGCAACATCTTGCGCCGTTCATGGGACATCGAATCCGGCATCACCAGGATGCAGCGGTAGCCGCGCGCGGCGGCGACGAACGCCAACGCGATGCCGGTATTGCCCGACGTTGGTTCCACGATCACGCTGCCCGGTCCGACTTTGCCCTCGGCTTCAGCCGCCTGGATCATCGCCAGACCGATGCGGTCTTTCACCGAGGCTAACGGATTAAAAAATTCGAGTTTGGCAACCAGGTCGGCGTGGCAGCCTTCGGCGGCGGCAAGCCGGCCCATGCGCACCAAGGGCGTGGCGCCAATGGTGTCGACGATCGAATCGTAGATCCGGCCGCGGAACTCGGGCTGCATTTCGGCCAACGGTTCGGCTGTCGGCATGTTCTTATTTCCCTATATATTTCAATGCATTAAGCGTTTTTTGCTTTTAGATTGTGTAGTCGAGGCTTTTCGCGCCCTCACTCTCGATCCCCGCGTCGCGCGCCTGATTACACAGATCCTGTATCGTAATGTCGTCTAAATGCTCCATGCATTGTTGCGAAACTTGCTCCCACATGGGGCCCACGACGGTGGCGCCCAGGGGCGAGGTATCGATCTCTTCGATGGGGTCGGTGCGCGTTTCCATCTCGAGGATCACGCGCACCACTTCGCCGACGGTGATGCGTCGCCGCTCGCGCGCCAGACGGTAACCGCCGCGGGGACCGCGGACACCGCTCAAGACGCCGGCGCGTACCAGGTTCTGCAGAACCTGTTCGAGGTAACGCCGGGGAATGCCCTGGCGACGCGTTATTTCGCGGCTTTGCACCGGTACCGCGCCGGTGTTGTAGGCGATGTCGAGAACCGCTTCGATCGCGAACAGTGTTTTGCGTGACAGGCGAAACATTGGCCGTCTTTTCTCCTACCTGATTGCGTTAGGCTGTTGCGCCGGCGGTTCCGGTGGAGCCGAAGCCGCCCGTCCCCCGGTCGCTCTCGGATAGAGTGTCGACCTCGTTCCACACGGCCTGGGTGACCGGGGCCACCACCATTTGGGCGATGCGCATGCCGCGGTCGATGGTAAAAGGCGTGTCGCCGTGATTGATCAAGATGACACCCACTTCGCCACGGTAATCGGCGTCGATGGTGCCCGGCGTATTCACCACGGTGAGGCCTTGTTTCAACGCCAAGCCGGAGCGCGGGCGAACCTGCGCTTCAAAGCCCGGCGGCAAGGCGATAGCCAAACCGGTTGGCACCAGGGCGCGCGCGCCCGGCTCGATCACCATATGGCTTTCGACGGCCGCCATTAGGTCCATGCCGGCGGCGAGTGTCGTCTCATAGGTCGGCAATTCCAGTCCGGCGCCATGGGCAAGCCGGGTGACATCCACGCTAACGCGTGCTGGGCTGTCGTTCATGGTGCGGTCCCCAGGGTTGCGGCCACGCGCTCGGCCAGGCGCTCGGCGACATCTTCCTTGGACATTCGCGGCCAATCCTCGACGCCGTCGGCGCTTATAAGGTGGATCGTATTGTCGGCGCCGCCGAAGGTGCCTGACGCGGGCGATACGTCGTTTGCCAATAACCAGTCGCAGCCCTTGCTGGCACGCTTGGACTGGGCGTTGGCGACGATGTTTTCGGTTTCCGCGGCAAAGCCGATCACCAATTGCGGGCGCGCGTTGCCGGGGGCGCTGAGGGTCGCCAGAACATCGGGGTTCGCCGCCATATCCAGGGTCGGAAGCTTGCCCTTGGTCTTTTTCATTTTTTCACTGGCCGCTGTGGCGACGCGCCAATCGGCGACCGCCGCGGCACATATTGCGACATCGGCTGGCAGCGCTGCCTGGCAGGCATCGAGCATCTGCTGTGCGGTTTCGATGTGCACCGTCTCGACGCCGGCGGGGTCGGGCAGGTTGGTCGGACCGGAGATCAAAGTCGTCGTGGCGCCCTGGCGTGCCAGCGCGGCGGCGATGGCATGCCCCTGGCGCCCCGAGGAGCGGTTGGCAATATAGCGTACCGGATCGATGGGCTCATGGGTCGGCCCACTGGTAACCAGCGCGCGCCGGCCTGCCAACGGCGAACTGTCGCCGAAATAAGCAGTGATCGCCGCGGCGATTTCATCGGGTTCGGCCAAACGGCCGGGACCAAACTCGCCGCACGCCATGTCGCCTTCGTCGGGGCCGATAAAGCGTACGCCGCGCTCCAACAGGGTGGTGAGATTTGCCTGGGTGGCCGCATGCTGCCACATCCGCACGTTCATGGCGGGGGCGACCATGACCGGTTTGTCGGTCGCCAACAGGGTCGTCGATGCCAGATCGTCGGCGAGACCGCGCGCCATCTTCGCCAAGATATCGGCGCTGGCCGGCGCGACGACCACAAGATCGGCCTCGCGCGACAGACGGATATGGCCCATTTCCGCTTCGTCTGTGAGGGAAAACAGGTCGGTGTAGACCTTGTCCTCGGTCAATGCCGAGACCGATAGCGGGGTCACGAACTGGGCGCCGCCCCGGGTTAAAATACAGCGCACGGCCAGCCCCTTCTTGCGCAGCAGGCGAATCAGCTCGAGGCTTTTATAAGCCGCGATTCCGCCGCTGATGATCAAGAGGACACGTTTTCCGTGGAGCATTATGGTCGCCATCCCCTGAATGTGAAGATTTTGAGGGGTTTAATAGGGTTTT
>JBLHHE010000100.1:0-7158 GCA_047616465.1 Alphaproteobacteria bacterium | reverse complement strand
CTTCGTGCCAGACGCCGACTTCAACGGCGATGTCACCTTCGATTATGCCGCCACCGATGATGATGGCGCCGTCGATGCCACACCGGCTACGGCAACCATCACAGTTACGCCTGTGGGCGAGACCCTTGACGGCACCGCGGGCGCTGACTCTCTTGTCGGCACGGGCGAAGACGAAGTCATCGACGGCCTCACCGGCATCGATACATTGTCGTATGAGAATTCCTCTTCCGGTGTGAACGTTGGCTTGACTACCGGCACCGGTACTGGCGGCGACGCGGAAGGCGATACGATAACCAATATCGAGAATCTTACAGGTTCTGCAAATGACGATACCTTAACCGGTGACAGCAGCGCGAATGTCATCGACGGCGGTGCCGGTGACGACGTTATCAACGGCGGTGACGGCCAAGACACATTAACCGGCGGTGTCGGTGACGACACCATGAATGGTGGTGATGGCGATGACGATTTTGCATTCTCAGACAGTGATTTCGACGGCGGCGCTTGGACCGACTTGGTCGACGGTGGCGACGGCAGGGACATCATCGATCTGTCGGATGTAACTCAAGGTTGGACGCTAGAGGTCGACGGTGAAGGACCGGGTGTCGAAGCCAGCAGCGGCGACAATCCGTCGCATTACACCGACAACAGCGGGTTCAGCGGTACTATCACGTTCGACGATGGCTCCACCGCCGTGTTCGACAATGTCGAAAAGGTCGACTGGTAAGCAGCACCGTGAATTCGGCCTCTATCGGATGGGCACCTTCCTCCCCTACACTGGGCGCCAACCCAGTGAAACGAGGGAGGCCCGTCCATGCTGTTCACAATGTTCTGCATCGACAAACCCGGCATGACCGAGCGGCGCGCCGAAGTCATGCCCGCCCATGTCGAATATCTGTCTACCGAGCCGGTCAAGCTTGTGATGTCGGGTCCGCTGACGTCCGACGACGGCGATAACATCGTCGGCAGCCTATACGTCTTCGAAGCGCCCGACCGCGCCGCGGTCGATGCCTTCCAGGCCAACGATCCGCTGGTTCAAGCCGACATCTGGGAAACGGTCGAAGTCCGCGCCTTCAACAAACGCGTCGACAATCGGGGTTAGGTAGAACCCTCTCTCACCGGGAGAGGGCTTAACACCTATTCCAGTCCGCTGGCCCGCGCCTGTTCGCGCGCTACGACCGCCCAGTCGCGGTCGCCGTCACCATGGGCCATAGCGCCGAGCAACCGGTCGCGCCAGACATTGGCGCTGGGTAATGGCATGTGCACCGCCTCCGCCGCGGCGAGGGCTAAATTGCAGTCTTTCAGGCCGATCGATGTCGTAAACCCGACATTGTCGTAGGCCTCGTTGACTATAATATCGCCGTAAATCTTGTAAGCCGGACAGGCGAATATGCCCTCGCTAAGTACCTGGTGGAGAACCAAAGGTTCGACGCCGTATTTACGCACCAGCGAAATTCCCTCGCCCATCACTTCGATGGCGCACCCGAGTACGAAATTATGGGCGATCTTTATGGCCGCCGCCGCCTCGGGTTCGCTACCGCCTTCGAACTGGCGCGCACCCATGGCCCCGAGGAGCGGTTGCACCTGCGCCAGCGCATCGGCCGGACCCGCCGGGATAATACCCAGCTCGCCAGCCGCCGCGCGGTCGGGCCGGCCGAGCACCGGCGCCGCAACGAACACCTGGTTCGCCGAACGATGCATGGCAGTGATGGCGCGGGTCATCTCGACGCTGTGGGTGCCCATCGCCAGGTGGACCGCGCCAGCCGGCAGCGCGGCGATGAGGCCACCCTCGCCGCCGGCGATGGCCGTGAGCGCATTGTCGTCGGTGAGCATGGTGATCACCACATCGCGGTCTGCGGCCGCAGCCGCCACCGTTTCCACAACGGTCGCACCGGCGGCGCGCAGATCTTCGGCCTTTGCCGCCGTTCGGTTGTAGACGATGAGATCGTTGCCGGCATCGAGGACATTGCGGGCCATGCCCTGCCCCATGCGGCCCAAGCCGATGAAACCAACCTTCATGTCACTTTCCTTCTTCTGGGCCCTTATTATGAGCCTCGGCTAAGCCAGATCGACGCGCCAATCGCTATCCTGCAGGCAATCGCGGACCTTTTTCAGGAACGCCGCGGAATAGGCGCCGTCGATCGCGCGATGGTCGAACGACTGGGCCAGCACCCCGACGGGGCGAATAGCGATGGCGTCTTCGCCGTCGACATCGATGACCACGGGTTTCTTCGCCACCCCATCCATCGACAGGATCGCGACCTGTGGTTGGCTGATCACCGGCGCGGTAATCAGGGTGCCGAAGGTGCCCGAATTAGAGATCGTGTAAGTGCCGCCGGCCATGTCGTCGGGCATAAGTTTCTTGGTACGCGCCTTGTCCGACAGGGTACGTATTGCCTTGGCCAACTCCGCAATCGATTTGGCGCCGGCGTTTTTGATCACCGGCACCATAAGGCCCTCGAAATTGAGATCGACGGCGATGCCTAGATTAATCTGGTCGAACAGCACCAGGCTCTCGCCCTCGACATGAGCATTAATCCGGGGAAATTCGGCGATGGCTTCGCATACCGCCTTGGCGATGAACGGCAGGTAGGTCAGCGAGAAGCCGTATTGTTGCTTCCAAACCTCCTTCAAAACCGAACGGGCGCGATCGACGCTGTGGAAGTCGACCTCGACGGCCTGCAGCACATGCGGGCTGGTGGCTTTCGAGCGCACCATATGTTCCGCCGTCAATTTTCGGATATTGTCGAACGGCACCACCGTGCGGCCACCGACAGACGCCGCCGCCGGTTTGGCTCCTGCGCCGTCCAGATGCGCCAGAACGTCGTTGCGCTTGATACGACCGTCGCGGCCGGTTCCGGTGATCGCCTCGACCGAGAGATTGTGTTCGGCGATCAAGCGGCGCACCACCGGCGACAGCGGATTACCCCGGGAATCGCGATTGCCGACTTGCTGTTGCGACACGTGCGCCAGCACGTCCTCGCGGGTGATGCGCCCATCGCGGCCGCTGCCGACGATATCTTTCGGAGACAGATTATGTTCGGCGATCAAGCGGCGCACCACCGGCGATAGCGGATTGCCCTGAGAATCGCGAGTGCCGACCCGTCCCTTAGAGGCGCCCGCCGGGGCCGGCGCGGCGGCTTTCGGCGCATCGGGAACAGGCGCCTCGGCGGTCGAAGCCGCCACGGGGGCCGCCGCTTTACCGTCGTTGATGATGGCCAAAGTCACGCCAACCGCGACCGTTTCGCCTTCGGCCACCAGAATTTCAGTTATCACGCCGGTCGCGGGAACGGGGATCTCCATTTCGACCTTATCCGTCGAGATGTCGAGCAAATCGTCGCCAGCCTTGACCTGGTCACCGACCTTCTTATGCCAGACCGAGACCGTGCCTTCTTCCACGGTCTCGCCCAGTTGGGGCATGATAACGTCCATCTAAATTCCTCAGCGTGCGGTCCAGCCGCTCACATATTTGCGACCAGGTCTAATCGACCGTTCTACGAACTTCCTGGTAGATGCGATCGACCGAGGGGATCATCAGATCTTCCAACTGGTCAGCCGATGCCAACGGGATGTGCGGCGTGGTGATCCGCACGATCGGCCCATCGAGATCGTAGAACATCTCTTCGGCGACGATCGACGATATCTCAGCGCCCCAGCCGCAAAGCCGCGGGTTCTCCTCGACCGTGATCAGGCGGCCGGTCTTGGCGACTTCGGCGAGGATAGTCTGGGTATCCAATGGCACCAACGAGCGCACATCGACGACGGTGGCCGAGATGCCATCGGCTTGAAGCCGCTCGGCCGCTTCCAGCGCCCGCGGCACCATCAGCGCCAGGGCGACGATGGTAACGTCGGTGCCTTGGCGCAAGACCTTGGCTTTGCCTAGTTCTTCGACATGGTCGCCATCAGGCACTTCGCCCTTGGTCGCGTAGAGCGACTTTTGCTCGAAGAACAATACCGGGTCGTTGTCGCGCACCGCGGCGGCGAACAACCCCTTGACGTCGGCCGGGCTCGACGGCGCCACCACCTTGATGCCGGGGATCGCCATGGCCCAGTTCTCGACCGATTGGGAATGCTGGGCGCCGAAGCGCGAGCCGCCGCCATTGGCCGTGCGGATGACCAGGGGCATCGTCACCTGGCCGTCGGTCATATAGCGCGACTTGGCCATCTGATTGACGACGATGTCCCAACACACGGCGAGGAAATCGGAAAACATGATCTCGGCGATGGGCCGCAGCCCGGTCATCGCCGCGCCCATGGCGGCGCCGAGGATCGCCTGCTCGGAAATCGGCGTATCGCGCACCCGCAACGGACCGAACTCCTCGAACAGACCGACAGTGGCTTTGAACACGCCGCCGGCAGCGCCGATATCTTCGCCTAGGAAAACAACGTTTTCGTCGCGCCGCATTTCTTGCGCGATACCGGCCGCAACCGCCTCGCGATACGTTAGTTCCGCCATGCCGAACCTCCATCTGCCCATACATCGGTTACGATGACATCCGGTGACGGCGGCGGTGACGCCTTGGCCGTTTCGGTGGCTTCGTCGACCCGCCGCAGCACGTCTTCTTCCATGCCAATCACGTCTGCCTCAGCGATGCCAAAATCAAGCAGACGTTTGCGATACATCGGGATCGGATCGCGCTTCAGCCAGGCGTCGAGCTCACCCTCGGGCCGATAAGCGCCGGGGTCGGCGCGCGAGTGTCCGCTGTGCCGGTAGGTCTTGGCCTCGATCAGCGAGGGGCCATCGCCGGCGCGGGCTTTGGCAAATGCGGTGCGGGCGACCCGGTGAACCGCGTCGGCATCGTTGCCATCGACGATGATCGAGTCGAGCCCGTAAGCGCTGGCCCGGTCCGCCGCCGGGTTTTCAACCGCGGTAACGGTGCTGATCGGCGTGTACTCCATGTAGAGGTTGTTTTCGCACACAAACACCACCGGCAACTTCCAAACCGCAGCCATGTTGAGGGCTTCGTGGAAAGCGCCGATATTGGTCGTGCCATCGCCGAAGAAACAGACCGATACCTGTTTGGTGCCGCGGTACTGGGCCGACCAGGCCGCGCCAATGGCAATTGGCAGATGGGCGCCGATGATCGCGTAGGATCCCATCGCGCCATGCTCGACGCTTGTTAGATGCATCGATCCGCCCTTGCCGCCCAGAAGGCCGCATTCGCGTCCCATAAGCTCGCCGAGGACGCCGGTCATCGAAGCGCCGCGCACCAATGTGTGGTTATGGCCCCGATAGGTGCAGAACGTGTAGTCGTCGGGTTCCATGGCGCCGCCGAAGCCGGCCGCAATGGCCTCCTGGCCGAGGCCCAAATGGCTGGTGCCCTTGATCAGATTCTGAAAGAATAAATCGTTGGCCCGTTGCTCCACTTCGCGACATTCAAGCTGAAGCCGGAAGAGTTTCATCCGGGCTGCTTCGCCAATATCGTCGTTCGCCAGATCGTTCGCTGGAGACTTTTTTGCCGGCTTTTTCGCCAAAGCGTCCTCCCTTACCTCAAGTTATCTTCGATCCCGCCGGAACGCTCCGGCAGGCTCATCGTTATGCCCAAATGGATCGGCCCTGATCAATAACGGTTGGCGATCGGCAACTCTTGGGCCGGGAATAGCGTAATGACGCGGCACCCCGTGTCGGTGACGATCACTTCTTCTTCGATCCGCGCCGCCGACATACCGTCGGTCGCCGGGCAGTAGGTCTCCAGCGCGAAGACCATCCCCGTTTTGATCTCAAGCGGGTGGTCGAACGACACCAGACGGCTGATCACCGGGCGCTCGTGCAAATTGAGCCCTAGCCCGTGGCCAAACTGCAGACCAAACGCCTCCATCTCGTTGGCGAAGCCGAACTCCTCGGCCTTCGGCCAAATGGCGGCGATCTGGTCGGTGGTGGTTCCGGGTTTGACCAGCTCGATCGCCGCGTCGATCCATTCGCGCGCCTTTTTGTAGGCGTCTTCCTGCGACGTGGTCGCTTTGCCAACGGCAAAGGTGCGGTAATAGCAAGTGCGGTAGCCGTTATACGATTGGATAATATCGAAAAACGCCTGGTCGCCGGGCCGTATGATGCGATCGGTGAAGTTGTGGGGGTGGGGCGAACAGCGTTCGCCTGAAATGGCGTTGATCGCCTCGACATCGTCGGAACCCAGCTCGTAGAGCTTCTTATTTGCCAGCGCGACAATATCGGATTCGCGCACGCCCGGTTTCAGCTCTTCCTGAATCATATGATAGGTGCCATCGACCATGGCGGCGGCTTGGTTGAGCAGGATAAGCTCGTCCTGGCTCTTGATCTCGCGCGCATCCAGCATCATCTGCTGGCCGTCGACGACGTTGATGCCGGCACGCTCTAATTCTCGCATCATCGGCGGTTCGATCATGTCGACGCCGACCGGTTGGTCGGCGACACCCTCTTCGACCAGGATCGCCTTAATCTCTTCCGCGTGACCGCGCATCAGCCCCGCCGACGGCGGCACCATGCCGCGCATCCCCAATAGCCCGGCACGGCAATGGTCGGCCTGGAGCCACGGCGCATAGAGCCGGTGGTGAATAGCGGCCGAGCCGAAGTCCCAAATGTAAGGATCACCATTTCCAGTCAGCAGCGAAAACCGGACCATCTTATCTCGTGACCATTCACCGATGACGGTGCTGGTCATGTAGCGGATGTTATTCGTGTCGAAGCTCAGCATCGCGCCGAGCTCGGAACCGGACAGCGCCGCGCGCAGACGGGCTAACCGGTATTTGTGCAAGCGCGTGAAATTTACCCGCTCCTCGAAATCGACATTATTGTGCCCCGGAGCGGGAACCGCCTTACCCCAAATATGTCCCGGATCGATGTCGTCGGGATGGATTATGCCCGAATTTCCGTCGTTCGCCGCCATGGCCAGCCTCTCCCCGGTTCAGTTTTCTGAACCCAATTTTTTCATCGAAAATCGCCGCAAAACCGCCGTGAAGGCCCCTTGCGATTAGTTGCCTAACCTTTTCAGTCGGTGCGGGGCATGTCAATTCAAAATGCCCCACGGCCCGCCTTCTCGAGCCCTTGCGTTGACCCTCACCTCTATAAGGAGTAGCGAAGATTATACTAAGGTTTCGGGACCAACTCGAAGCGGTGCCTGGCAATCACGCCGGGCCGGGGTGGAGGCAGGCTGGCGTGTCGGCAGCGAAAATTGTGTTTGG
>JBLHHE010000099.1:0-7159 GCA_047616465.1 Alphaproteobacteria bacterium | reverse complement strand
GATCTGTACCAAGGGACGGTAGAGCGATGTGCGCAGACCGGTGACCAGGCGCGGCAGGGGGTAGGCGAAGTACTTGTATTCGCCGCGCCCGAAATTGTGGCGCGCCATCACCACCCGGCTGCGGAAGCGTGCGTCCGCCGGGTAGAGCGCGGTCAGCTCCTGGCATTCGTCTAGGGTGAGCAACGACGGCATGACCCCATAAGCTTCGCTATCGAGGGGGCGGCGCGGACAGGCTTGCGTCGGACGGCGACGTTCAAGAGGCCGCCTCGCGCTCAAGCAGCGACTGTTTTCGCGCCACGCCCCACCGGTAGCCCGACAATTCGCCATCATTGCGTACCACCCGGTGGCACGGAATGGCGACAGCGATGGCGTTCGCCGCACAGGCCCCAGCGACCGCGCGCACCGATTTGGGCGAGCCGATGCGTTTGGCGACGGCGCTATAGCTCGCGGTCTCGCCGGCCGGGATCTCGCGCAACGCGCACCACACGCGCTGCTGGAACGCGGTGCCCCGCACATCCAGGGGCAGATCGAGGCCAAGGCGCGGCGCCTCGATGAAACCGACCACCTTGGCCACCAATTGTTCAAAGTCCGTGTCGCCGCCGGTTAGTTGCGACTTGGGGAAGCGGTCCTGGAGATCGCGCACCAGGGCGTCGGCATTGTCGTCGAGCAAGATGGCGCAGATGCCCTTCTCGGTGGCGGCGATCAAGATGGCGCCCAGGGAACATTCGCCGACGGCGAAGCGGATCGCCGCCCCGGCGCGAGGTCCGGTTGTTTCCGTCTCGTGTGGCCGGCAGCGCTTGCAGGACCGGAAGCCGGCCCGTTCGGCTTCGGCGCGGGTGTCATAGAAGGCGACGTTCTCGCGGTGGGCCAACCGGGCGGCGCAGGACGGCCGGCAATAGACGCCGGTGGTGGCAACCGCGTAATAGAAAATGCCGTCGCCATTGGCGTCGCGTTCGACGACCGCGGTCCAGCGGTCTTGGTCGTTGGCATAGTCTACCGGGGAACCGGCCAATGAGGCCTTGAGGCGGGCAGTATCCAGGAATCTGGCAGGGGCGAACATAGTAGCCATTATAGGTCTCCTTTTCGGCATCGGGGCACAGGTTTGCGCCCGACAGTCGATTTAGACAGCGACCGATATAGGTGAGCAGATACACGCCGGCATTCCGATTCTTGCGGCTGTATTTGAAAAGTTTATTCATGCGGGAATATCATTGAGGCCTGTCTCATCATGGTCCGCGAGCGAGCTGACCGTCGCGGCTTGACCCTCGATCTTGAAATTCCAACGCTGCCGGCCTTGTACGCCGACGCGCGGCGCATCAAACAGGTTATGATCAACCTGCTATCCAACGCCGTCAAATTCACCGAGGAAGGTGGCACGATCACTATTAAGGCCTGGCACAATTCGGATAGCGGTTGTGTTATTCAAGTTGTGGATACGGGTATTGGCATTGCGGTTGTCGACATCCCCAAGGCGCTTGGCCGTTTTCAACAGGTCGACAGCGATCTCAATCGCAAATACCAAGGTACAGGCCTTGGGCTACCCTTGGCCAAAGCGCTGGTAGAACAGCATGGCGGTTCGCTTGACCTGCAAAGCCGCATTGGCGTCGGTACCACTGTCACGGTGCGTCTCCCGGCCGAGCGTGTGTTGCCGCCGCAGACCTGAGGCGGGTCGCAAGGGCACCGTTTCTGCTTTGTTTACCGGTCCTTAAGTTGGATTGCCGATAAACAGGTGGCCGCGTGCAATGTCCCATGTATCTGCGCGCCTAGAACCGATCACTGTAGTCCAGGTGAGTAATATTTGTGTCGATCATCGACAAGACCATGCCCCATGCGATGTCAGGTGCGGCGACCGGCGCCTTGCCGCTGCGCCAAGCCCTGGTCCAAGCTCAAAATGACTTCGGGCTGATTGTCACCGACGGCGATGGTGTGATTATTGATTGGAATGCCGCGGCCGAGCAGATGTACGGCTATTCGCGCGACGAGGCGTTGGGCCAGCCATTGGATATCATTCGCATTCCAGGCGAAGTGTCGGCGTTAGCCGACACCATGACAGCCGCAATGGCGGGCGACGGCAGTTGGTCCGGCGATATCAATTTCAGGCGCAAGGACGGCAGCGTCGGTGTTTCCAATACCGTTGCTTTCGCGTTTAAAGATGGCGATGGCCGTCCCGCGGTCATCGGTATCAATCGCGATGTCAGCGAGCGTCGACGGACGCAGGAGGAGTTGCGCGAGACCGCGGCAAGCTTGCGTATGATCGCGGATAACATTCCGGGTCACTTTCTTCAACTCGACCGCGACCTGCGCTACCGTTTCGTCAACAAAGGCATCGAGGAACTTTATGGTCAGCCGCGCGCGTATTTCATAGGTAAGCGCGTGAGCGACCTGACGGAACCGGCTGTGTACCAAAAAATTGTACCCTATCTCGAGCAAGCGCTGGTTGGTGCGGAGGCGACATTCGAGTGGGAGCGTACCTCCGTCGGTGGTGTGCGGCGCGACTACCAGACGACCTGCTTGCCCCAAATGGACGCTTCCGGTCAGGTGGCCGGTTGCTATGCCTTATCGGTCGATATCACCGCATATAAGCAGGCGGAGGCTGCCGCGCTGTCGGTTAAAGAGGAAGCCGAGCAGGCCAACCGGACGAAGTCGGAATTCCTTGCCAACATGAGCCACGAATTGCGGACGCCGTTGAATGCCATCAACGGATTCTCGGAAATGATATTCGCCGAGACGCTGGGCCCGCTGGGCAATGTCGAGTACCAAAAATATGCCAGCTATATCAAAGAAGCCGGCGAACATTTGCTCGACCTTATCAACGACATATTGGATATCTCGAAGATTGAAGCGGGTAGTGTCGAGTTGGCGGCGGAAACTATCGATGTCGCTGTACTTATCCGTACCTGCGTTGCCATGATACGCGAACGTTCGGATGCTGATGGGGTGCGTATAATTGTCGATATCGACGAGGAACTGCTGCCTTTGCTCTGCGCCGATAAGACGCGGATCAAACAGATCGTTTTAAACTTGATGTCCAATGCTGTTAAATTTACTCCCGCCGAAGGCAGGGTCACGGTTCGGGTCTGGTACCATATCGACCGCGGGTTCGTGTTGCAGGTCGCCGATACCGGAATTGGCATCGCCGCCCACAATATTTCCAAGGTGTTTGCGCGTTTCGAGCAAGTCGAAAGCACCCTCGACCGCACCTATCAAGGCACCGGTCTCGGTCTGCCAATCACCAAGGCGCTGGTTGAACAACATGGCGGTACCCTTGACCTGCACAGCGAGCTCGGCGTTGGTACCGTGGTTACGGTGAGCCTGCCGGCCGGTCGCGCGATACAGCCGGTGGCATAACGGCTGTTTTCTGTTGTCGGCGAGGCTTCAGGCTAATCACGGCATATAAAATCGGTGTGAAGTGTGAGCGTCCTCACACATCGAAGATCGTAATCCCTCCATATCATCCTTCTCACAGGTTCCTCAGATAATTCTGCCGGACCTGCCGCCTAAGGATTGGAGGCCGCCATGAAAAGTCCTATCAGACCTGACACGAAACCGGGTCTCTCGTTTATCCGCACATTTGCCATCGCCGCGCTGGGAGCTATGTTTTTAGCGGGTTTTACGCTCGCCTCGCGCGCGGCGGAAGCTCAGTCTCTCGACCTGCCTCGCGCCGAATTGGTCGAGCAGCTCGGCGCTCAATACGCCGAAGCGCAAGCCGCCGTCGGGGTCACCGACGCAGGTGGGGTGATCGAAGTGTTCACCACGAGCGATGGATCGACCTGGACCCTCGTGCTGACCAACCCCGATGGCACCAGCCGGATTGTTGCCGCCGGAGAGACTTGGATCAAACGGTAATATGGCTGGCTGCATTTTACCGCCGCGCGCGCTAAGCTGGCGCTACAACGCGCACCGTTAGGCGCGAACAGAAAATCCAACAGGGGGAATTCCGGCCATGCTCAAACCAGTCAGGCGCATCATCGCGGCGCACAATGAAAACGGTGAATCGTATATTCAAGAAGATGGCGCCGCGCCCAATATCACGAGCACCGGCGGCATCGAGGGATTTTCCTGGACCGAGCTGTGGGCGCTCGACGATGCGCCGGCGAGCAACGCCGGTAACGGCGACGCCGCCGACCGGCCGATCCGGTTGCATCCGCCAGAGCGCGGCAACGTGTTCCGCGTCGTCGATATTCCGCCCGACACATTGCGGTTCGGCGCCAACCTCGATCAGCCGCCCGACAACAGCAGAGTGGCTGGTGAAGACGCCTATGCCGCCGGCGCCGGGTCGCGCCATCCTGGCTTCCACAAGACCCGCACGGTCGATTACGCCATTGTGTTGGAAGGCGAGGTCGTCGCCATGATGGATGTCGGCGAAACCCCGATGGGCCCCGGCGATATTCTAATTCAGCGTGGCACCAACCATGCTTGGTCCAACCGCACCGACAAGGCGTGCCGCATCGCCTTTGTGCTCATCGACGCGGAAGATTTACCCGGATAGAGTCGAGGCGACGCGTCGGCGCGCCTCCGCGTCTTACCGTTAAATCGCCACACTGTTTCATCGCTTCGCCCCATTGCCGGCGCGCTTTTGCCGCATGGCGGGTTTTTGATGTGTCCTCGGATTGGCTGACTGCAGCCAGCCGCGCCAACGACAACATCAAAATAACGGGAAGACGCTGATGACTTTTACACCCCTCCGAACGCTCGGCTTGGGCCGGTGTGTGTTGCTTACCAAATGTGGCGTATTATTGGGCGCGGTGCTGCTCAACGCCGTGGTTCTGGCTGCCCTGGCGCTCACCGCCTCGCCAGCGCACGCCCAGACTCTCACGCAAAGCGCTGCGCTGCCGGCGACCGCCGAGCTGCCACCGGCCGCCGGCCTGTTTTTTAAAAGCAATCGGACTGAAACCCTGTTCGCCGCTGCCACGCTGGCCTCCGACGTGACCATCCAGGTTACCGGAGAGGTGGCGCGGGTCAGCGTGGTGCAGCACTTCCGCAACCCGTCGAAGGTTTGGCTCGAAGGGATCTACGTGTTTCCGCTACCCGAACTCTCGGCGGTCGATCGGCTAACCCTGCGGATCGGCGACCGCGAGGTGCGCGGGCGAATTCTCGAAAAGGCGGAAGCCCGAAAGGTCTATGAAGAAGCCGCCGCGGCGGGCAAACGCGCCTCGCTGTTGACCAGCAAGCGGCCCAACGTGTTCTCCACCGCCGTCGCCAATATCGGGCCCGGCGAAACGATCAGCGTCGAGATCGAGTACCAGGACGCCGCACTGTATGCCGACGGTGTCTACGGCTACCGGTTTCCGCTGGTGGTCAATCCCCGCTACACCCCGGCGGCGGACTTTCCCTTGGTGGCGGTGCCGCCGGCGACACCCTGGCCGCCGGTTGCCCCCTTCGACCAAGGGCGCGGTTTGCAGAAAATAAACTTCGACGGCGGGGCGGCCCCGGTCAACCATCAGGGCGACGGCGAAACGCGACCCCCGGCTTCTATTCGCGAGCGCGGCCGCGATCTTTTCGGTCCGGTGCGCAATCCGGCTCTGGGCCAAATCAACCCGGTCTCGCTGCAGGTTCATATCAACACCGGGGCGCCCCTAGCCGATGTCTCGGCGCCCAACCACAATATCGAAACCGTGCGAGATGAGGCCGGCGGTGTCCACGTGATCCTGGCGAATGGTGTCGTTCCGGCCGACCAGGATTTCGTCCTCAATTGGACACCGGTGGCCAGCGCCCAGCCCGTGATCGGTCTGTTCAGCGAACGACGTGACGGCGCCGAACACCTATTGGTCAGCCTGCTGCCGCCCGCCGCGGAAGCGTGGCCCGAGCGCGCCGTGCCACGCGATTTAGTGCTGGTACTCGACAAGTCGGGGTCGATGCATGGACCGGCGATCGCCCTGGCGCGGGAAGCGGCGCAGTTAGCCCTGGAGCGGCTGACCACCCGCGACCGCTTTAATCTCATCGTCTTCGACAATGAGACACGGCGCTTATTCAGCCATGTCCAGCCGGCGACCAGAGCGAACGTAAAAAGGGGCCTTGATGCGCTGCGAGCGCTGACGTCGGATGGCGGCACTGAAATGCATGCCGCGTTGACGGCAGCGTTCGCCGATCAGGCGCCGGAAGGACGATTGCGCCAGGTCGTGTTCCTGACCGACGGTTCGGTGAGCAATGAGCATGCGCTGACCGAGCTCATCGAGACCAAGCTGGGATCGACGCGGCTGTTCACGGTTGGCCTGGGCTCGGCGCCGAACAGCTTTTTTATGCGCCGGGCGGCCGAGGCCGGGCGTGGCACCTTCACCTATATCGATAAGCCCGGCGAGGTCGCGTCAAAGATGGGAGCCTTGCACCGCAAGCTGGAGCGTCCGGCGCTAACCGACATCCGCCTCGACTGGCAACTGCAAACGCTAGCAGCGCCGGAAGTGTTCCCGAAAATCATTCCCGATCTGTATATCGGCGATCCGGTTAGCTTCTCGGTGCGTGTTCCGGATCAAAGCGGCGAAGGCGTGGTCGGTGCGCTGCGCATCTCCGGGCGGCTCAACAATGAGGAATGGTCGCGTCTTGTGCCCTTGGCGAGCATCAAACCGGTTGCCGGGGTTGCCGGCGTGTGGGGGCGCGCCAAGGTGGCTGATCGGCGGGCCGCCTATCCGCTGCGCGAGCCCGACTTCGCCAAGATGCGCACCAATGTGGTCGAGACTGCGCTGGCCTACCAACTGGTGACCGAGTTCACCAGCCTGGTTGCCGTCGATGATAGCGAGATCGCCCGGCCGCCCGAAGAAGCGCTGGAGACCAGCGAGATCGCCCGCAATTTGCCGGCCGGTATGAGCTTCGAGAAGGTATTCGGTGCGGACGCGTTCGGGCCTGGCGGGATGAGCCCGGTGCCGATCAAGCTGCAACAGGACGCGGCGTTTCGACAGACCGTCGGTCTGCCACAAACGGCGACCCCGGCCGGGTTGATGGCCCTGATCGGCGCCTTGCTGCTGGCCGCGGGATTGTTGTTGATCACGCTGGTCTACGCATTGCCGCGTATCATCGGTAACAATGTGCGCTTGCGGGAGGTGGCGCCATGAGCCGGAAGGGGTTTGTGACCCGAAAAGGCGTGGTGCTCGCTCTGGCCGTCTTATTGATCGCTGGGTCGGCCGTGCCTATCGCCGGGGCCGGGTGGATCCACGCCAAGGCGATC
>JBLHHE010000098.1:0-7160 GCA_047616465.1 Alphaproteobacteria bacterium | reverse complement strand
GGCGACTGCGGCGGCGGCGCGGGCCGTGGGCCTCGACATCATGGTGGGGTGTATGGTGGGAACCAGCCTCGCCATGGCGCCGGCCCATCTAGTGGCCCAAGCCGCTAAAATTGTCGATCTGGACGGTCCGCTGCTGCTGGCCGAAGACCGTGAACCGTCCTTGGAAGTAAACGGCAGCTGGATTTTTCCGCCCACCGCCGCGTTATGGGGTTAGAGCAGTGTTTGATACAGAAAACCGACCGCATATGCTGTAGAACCGATGGTTCACACAATGGCAAAGCAAACGATTGATGGTGGCTACGTCCGATAGGACCGGCTCGTCCGGTCAGGTAGGGATGATTCCGGCGAGAACCTGGCGTCTCCGGTTATCGCTGCGGTCGTGGGCTATGTATTACTGGGCGAGAGTGGCGGCGGCCCCGTTTTTACGTGGCTGGCGTTTGTTCTCCTTGCCACTGTCGCGCGAGGCATCGTTCATTACCAATTTGAACGGGCCATGCCTGGGCGAAGCACTGTTTCTGCCTCAACAAAACTTGCTTTCCTGGTAACGATTTGCTTCAGCGGACTAGTGTGGGGTGGCGGTGCGACGTTGTTATTCCCCGCGGACAATCTTGCGCTGCAAGCATTCTTGATTGTCGCAATCCTGGGAATGGGAGCCGGTGCGACGGCCGGTTTTGGGCCCTATTTCCCCGCTCTCGCAGTTTATGTGATCCCGCTGGCCGTGCCGATGGTCGCGATCCTGATGTTCCAGCAGACAATGCTACACGTCGCGTTTGGTGGTTTTGGGCTGGCTTTTATTGTTGTTCTACTTTTGCTCGGCTCTGCCGCACATCGCAATTTTGCGTTGAGCTCTCGTTTGGATTTTGAGAACGCGTTTCTGACGCTTGGCCTTGAGCAAAGTGAAGAGCGGTTCCGCGATTTTACCGCAGCGGCCTCGGATTGGGTGTTTGAGCTCGACGCCGAGTTGCGTTTTACGACTGTTAGTGGGCGGTATGGTGCGGTTTCGGGGTTCGGCCCCGATCACCTGATCGGTAAAAAAGTCACCGAATTTCCTTCCTTGAATGAAGATTCCGACTGGCGCGTCATGGCCGCGGCGTTTGCCGGACAGCGACCATTTCACAATCTTCGGATAACCCGCCCTGATGTGAATGGGGAACCGTTTCACTTCTTATCTAGCGGTATTCCGGTGTTTTCCGATGACGGAACATTTCGGGGCTATCGAGGAACAGGGTCGGATATAACCGCGATCGTTCGTGCTGAAGCGCTAGCGCGCGAATCGCGAAGGCAATTGTTAGATGCCATCGAGTCGATTCCCGCTGGGTTTATTCTGTTCGATAAAGACGGCTGTCTGGTGCTGTGGAATTTGAAGGCGCCGGGTTTTCTGTCAGCCAGCAAGGAACTCATTAAAACCGGCGCACGCTATGCGGCGTTAATACGATCGAGTGCGGAAAGCGGTCATGTTATCGATGCTCACGACAATGAGGATGCGTGGATTGCCGAGCAGATGCGTTGGTTCGACGAACCCGAAACGGCGTGCGAATTTCACTTAAACGATGGACGTTTCGTACAGAAGCTGGGTCGGCGCACTGCCGATGGCGGCGTTGTCGCCATTCTGACCGATGTCACCGCCGCGCGCACCGCCGTGGCCGCGCTTGAGGAAAGTGAGGATCGGTACCGGCAACTAGTCGAGAGCTCACCGGACTCGATTTCCATCCACAAAGATGGCCGCCTTATATTCATGAATCCGGCCGGGGCGCGTTTATTCGGCGTGTCTTCGCCCGAACAGCTGATCGGCCGCAGAGTGCTCGATTTCATCCATCCTGACTATCATGACTATTTGCGCAATTCGCAGCCAAGCGCCCTAACAGACATTGCGGGAGGCACCTTTCACGAAATTCGGGTTCTGCGTAACGATGGGGCAGAGTTTGACGCGGAAGGCATAAGTCTAGAGTTTATGTATCGCGGCCAGCCGGCCATCCTTGGCATCCTTCGCGACATTACGTTGCGTAAGCTCACCCAAACGCAATTGGTTCAGACGTCGAAGTTGGCGTCGCTTGGAGAATTGGCGGCGAGTATCACCCACGAGCTTAACCAGCCGCTCAATGTCATACGCGTGGCAGCCGACTCCAGTTTGATATTGATGGAGCAAGGCAAGGCGGACCAGGCGTTCGAACGTAAACAGTTTGAGAGCATATCTGCCCAGGCGGTACGGATGGCCAATATTATCAGCCACATGAAATCGTTTAGCCGCCGCCAGGATGACGATGACCGCGAAGAATTTTTCAATCCGGAGGAAACCATAACAGCCGCCGTGGCGATGGTGCGGGATCAATACACCCATGGAGGTGTGTCTATCGACGTCGAATTGTTGGAAAATTCATATCTGCTCCGCGGCCATCCTGTTCGTCTCGAACAGGTGATCTTAAACTTGCTTACGAATGCCCATGACGCGTTGGTGTTGGAAGTCGTCGACCCGGAGTCTGGCCGCCCCGTTAAGACCGCGCGGTTAGGAAGTATCCAGGTTTCCGTACGGTGTCAGATGCACGATGCCGCTGACAGGGATAGTGGGAAGCGCGATATCGTTATTCGAATTGACGATAATGGCGGCGGCATCCCGGCCGAGGCTCTCGATCATGTTTTCGATCCTTTCTTCACGACAAAGCGAACCGGCCAGGGTGCCGGCCTCGGGCTCGCCATTAGTTATAATATCGTGGACAGTATGGGCGGTCGTATTGTGGCGTCGAACGAAGCCGAGGGCGCCCGGTTCGAGGTGTGGCTGCCGATCGCAAATTACTTGGACATTGCCGATACGGTGGACCTGCCGGCGGCAACTGACAAGGCCACCAGATGAGGGATTGGGCTAAACATGGTTGGTAGTGTCCACACGCAATCGTTCGACGATATCGCCGACCCCCGGCCGACGATACTGATCGTCGACGATGACCGCGAGCAAGCGGAACAAATTGGCGTTTTTTTGTCGAAATTCGGCATTTTCGTGCTGATCGAGGATAATGGATTTGCCGCGGTCAACACCATACGGCGGCTTCAACCAGCGGTCGTCTTGATGGATGTCCGCATGCCGGGACTGGACGGCATCAAGGCGGCGCAATTGACGTCGGGCCCGGAAAACAAGGCGAAGATCATTCTGATGTCGGGTTATGCCGATCAGATCAAACGCGCGGCGGAAGAAGACCTCGATGTGTTCGCGGTTATCGACAAGCCCTTGGCGCTGCGCGTGCTGATCCGCTTTATTCAAGCGGCGTTACATGACAGTGACTAGGCGCGCCGTCGCGATTGGCCGGTCTGTAGAACCCAAACGACAAGGTCCTTTAAGGTCTTGCCCAGCGCATCGTCGAACGCCGCAACAATATCTTCGATCCGATCCGCGCTTGCGCCGATTTTAGCTTCGAACGAGTCCGATCCGATAATCGTGCGCTGCGGCATTTGAACCAATTTGGCGTTTAACCGCACATGGGCTGCGGGGATCCCATTGTCGTCGTATTCGCTTTGAAATTCCCGCAGCTCCAATTTCAAAACAAAATCAGCGCGCAACCCTAGTGACTCACGCCCAACGGCGACGATCTTGCCTGAATTTTCGAAGGACTCGACAACCAGTGTCTGGATCATTGCCGGGGCCAGGTCGGTCCAATTGGCGCGGGCATAATATTCCAGCTCGACCGCGGCGCGGTGTAGCGCGATGCGTGTCGTGTCCAACCCGGCGGGTGCCAGGGGAGGCTCGATCACCAGTTGCCAGCCGACGGTCTCCAAATCACTGGGGAATGTGCTTTTCGGCGAGAGGCGGAAAAGGCGCGGCGGCGGCCCGGTGTTCGGTAGCATGCCGGCGCATCCGCCTGTCAGTGCGCCAAAAGCCAGAAGTGTCGCGGTTTTTAGCAATCGGCGGCGATCTTGGGTCGCCCCGGCGGGTTCTAATTTATGGTAAGCGCTCATGTCACTTCTGTGTCTCGTAGCCTTGTTGCTGACCGCCGAAAATAAAGCGGGCAGGGTCCCGCTCGACTTGCGTGGTCACTCGATTGAGGCCGTCGATTAGGGCGCGGGCCTCGTTCAGAAAACTCGTCAACTCGTACAGTCCCTCGCCGGTAAAGTCGCGCAACGGTGCACGATTTTCAGCGACCAGGGCTTCGATTTCGTTCGAGACACGGGTCATTGTTTTTGCCGATTTTCGTAGATCGTCGATCAGGCCGGCGACCTCGGGCTCGTTGCGGGCGACGGTCGTGTTGATGGTGCCGGCCGTTGTTTTCAAGGCATCGCTGGCGTCGCGCAAATTGGCCATGGTTTGGGCGGCGCCAGTGAACAATGTGTCGATATCGTCCGTACGCGCGGCTAGGGCGCCGGTCAGGGCCGAGAGATTACGCAGCGATTCCGCAAAGGCGGCCTGATTGCCCTCGTTCAATAATGCCGACGCGCGTCCGACCAAAATTTGTAAGCTCTGTAATAATTCGGGCGCGTCTTCAAGTAGTTGCTCAAACGAGGAGGCTTGCGATGCAATCACAGCCCTTTTCTCGCCGGGCTCAGGGAGCAAGGGCGGCGCACCCTGGGTGCCGGCCGCCAGCTGGACCGTAATACCGCCGGTCAACCCTTTAAGCTGGAGGCTTGCCAGCGTGTCTTCGCGCACTGGCGTTTCGGCAGGGACTTCGATGGTGACGATGACATTTTCGACTTGTTCGGGATCGATACGTATGTCGATCACTTCGCCGACTAGGATTCCGTTTAGCTCGACCAAACTGCCTACTTTCAAGCCGCTGACGGATCCTTGGAAGCGGATATCGTAGCGGCTGAACACGGCATCGAACTGGAACTTCGCCAGCCATAGGAAGAACACTGCGGTGCCGACAAGTATCAACAGCACAAAGCTGCCGACCAGGAGATTGTTTGCGCGGGTTTCCATTATCGTTGTTCGTCGCCGGTCGCTAAGGGGCCGTGTGCCGCGCGTGCGCGAGGCCCGTGAAAATACTCATGTATCCACGGCTCGCTATCCTGCCGCAGGCTCGCCATTGTGCCGACCTTGACGTGTTTGTCGAGTAGCACGGCAATGCGGTCGCAAATCGCGCCCAGGCTATCTAAGTCATGGGTTACCATTACCACCGTTAAATTCAGCGCCTGGCGCAACTCGCCGATGAGTTGATCGAAGGCCGCAGCGCCGATCGGGTCGAGCCCGGCGGTCGGTTCGTCGAGAAATAGAATTTCGGGATCGAGCGCCAAGGCGCGCGCCAAGCCGGCCCGTTTGCGCATGCCGCCGGAAAGCTCGGACGGATACTTGTTGGCGGCATCGGGCGCCAGACCGACCATGCTGATCTTCACCTCGGCAAGTTCGCGTCGCAGCGCGGGCGGCAGATCGGTGTGCTCGGCAAGGGGCAGCATGATATTCTGCGCCACGGTCAACGAGCTGAACAGGGCGCCATCTTGAAACAGTACGCCGATTCGTTTCTGCAAGGCGGCGCGCGTGGTGTCGTTGAGCGCCGTTATGTCTTTGCCGAGTACTGTTATTTGGCCTGCCGCCGGGCGGATCAGTCCGACCATGGTGCGTAGTAATACCGATTTGCCGGTTCCTGAACCGCCGACAATGCCGATGATTTCGCCGCGTTTGATCGTCAGATCCAAATTATCGTGGATGATCTGGGCGCGGAATTGGGTGCGCAATCCCGTGACACGCAGGACGGTTTCGCTTGTGGCACCGTTGGTCGCCGTAGCGGTCATCAGATCCCCAACTCGGCGAACAATATTGAAAATAGAGCGTCCAGAATGATTACCAGGAAGATCGATTCAACGACTGCGCGGGTCGTCAGCCGGCCGACCGATTCTGCGCTACCGGAAACGCGCAGGCCTTCGTAACAGCCGACCAATCCGATGATAAAGCCAAATACCGGCGCTTTCATGATGCCGATCCAAAATGTCCATAAGGTGGTGGCGCTGGCGAGTTGGCGGGCGAATTGGAAGAAGGTGATGTCGAGGGCCGTGGTCGCCATGATGGCGCCGCCGAGCAGTCCCATCACATTGGCGAAGAAAGCCAGCAGAGGCAGGCAGATGACCAGGGCCCACATCCGTGGCAGCACGAGCATTTCCATCGGATCGAGGCCGATCGTGCGCATGGCGTCGATCTCTTCATTGACCTTCATGGTGCCGATTTGTGCGGTGAACGCGCTGCCCGACCTGCCGGCCAGCATGATCGCAGTCAGCAGCACGCCCATTTCGCGCAGTACGCCCGACGCGACGATGTTGACCGTGAATATCTCCACCCCGAACTTTGCCAATTGCTCAGCGCCTTGGAAGGCCAGGACCACACCGATCAGAAACGATATCAGGCCGACGATCGGCATCGCGTTCAGACCGCTCTGCTCGATATGAAAGATCAGGGGCGTGAGGCGAATGCGGTGGGGTCGGACGATCGAATGGCTCATCACGATCGTCACATGACCGAGAAAGTTAACTAGGTCGCGGGCTTCGTACAGGGCGGCGATGGTTGCGCTGCCGACCCGTTCGACCATGGCGACGAACGCGTTGCGGCGTCGGGGCGGTTCCGGGCAATGCACGGCGTTGCGCGACACCGTATCTATCAGTGAGCTGTGCGCCGGCTTGGCCGAAATCAATTCGGCCTCGATACCCCGGTCTTTGAGCGCCGCAATCGTGCGCCAGACAAGCCAGGCGCCCGCTGTATCCAGCGCCGAGACTTGCGCCATGTCGACGGTCACGTGCTGCGCGGGCGCGGTGGGCAGGGATTTTAAGGCCCGGTCGATGCCGGCCGCCGCTGCCACGGTCCATTGGCCGCCCAGCACAATACGCCAGAGATCGCCTTCGTGCCGGCTATCGACTGTCCCGATGTCTTGTGCGGTGCCGGCGTCCGTGCTCATGCCTTGTCACTGCCACGCGAATAGCGAAATTATCCTTGCTCAGGGGAGCAGGATATACACCGCAAGATGACATGGTTAACCGGGCGACGGAAGCTAGCAGGATACGGCTCTAGGGCGAGCGCGCTATGAGTTTGAGATTGCGTTCGCGCTTACGCTCGGCGCGCTGCTGCTTGTAGGCGATGATGATGGATTGGCGATAGACTTCGGCCGATGTCCGTTGTTTTTTGTGCCAGAAATTCAGGACCCGCTCGCGGTAGGAATCGCCGCGGCTGGGATCGGACGAATGATAGCGCCGCA
>JBLHHE010000097.1:0-7215 GCA_047616465.1 Alphaproteobacteria bacterium | reverse complement strand
CCGATTTCGTGAGGCCGATGGTCGCGGGTGGCCATCGCCATCGCAAAAGTCGCGGTATCCCGGCGTGAATAGATAGAATACGAGGATTGCTTAACGACAAATTAAGCGAACGCGGACGATACTCCACAACCATAAGACGGAGTGTCACTATGACGTTTTCACATTCAGCGACCTTATCGGGTCCCAGGCCTATTTTCCGCCGGCGCAGCCGCTGGCAGATGTTTGCCCGCCGTGCCGCCGTGTTGGTTCTGGCCGTGGTTGCCGTCGCCTAAGGTTTACGTAAACTCTGGCGGCGGCCAGCCGCAATTACCGGATAAACCAGCGCGTCATAAGCAAAGCGCCGGTAATCCTGCCAACAGCGCGCCGCGCTGTCATTTATATCCCCAGCGACAAAGTTCCTCGTGATGACGCTCGTCCGCCGAGCCTCTATCGGGATACTTGTCACATCCAGCACTTCTTGAACGGCGGTCTATCGCTCGCTTTTTACCTTTACGTGGCGGGACGATGTCAGCGAAATCGCTAGCGACAGACAGTCTTCCAAGGCGTCTTGATCGAGCTGGCGGGCTTGCCGCCGAAGTTGATTGAGGTTCTGGCGCAATGATTTTAGCGATGCCTCCCTCGTCGGTTCTTCGAAGTCGCCTGTGAGCAGTGTTTGCATTCTAGCCATTGATTAAACTCCATCCAAATTGGGAGCGGGGCTGCGATTATTGCGTGCTTCCTCGGCATGATTAACAAATCGGCTTAGTGTTTCACGTGAAAATTTAGGGCGCCATGCAACTTAGGGCGGATTTACATCAATCCTAGGTATTTAAGGCTGGCGTGGTTAGATCGCGATACGATGATGTGATCGTGCACCGTGATGCCCAGCGGCGATGCGGCATCCATGATCGCGCGGGTGGTGGCGATGTCGACTTCGCTGGGGGTTGGATCGCCCGAGGGATGGTTGTGCGCCAGGATGATGGCGCTGGCGCCTAAATCGAGGGCGCGCTTGACCACTTCCCGCGGAAAGACCGCCAAGCGGTTTACGGTCCCCTCGCCTTGGGGCTCGTCGGCGATCAGGCAATTCTTGGTGTCGAGGAACAGCACCCGAAACCCTTCGGTGGCGAGGTGGCCTAGGGTGGCGCGGCAATAGTCGATAACACGCTCGCCCGAATCCAAAACCGGGCGCGCGCGGACGTCGGCCCGGGCCAATCGAATGCCGGCTTCGCGCACCGCCTTCAGCAACCCGGCGGCAGTGTCGCCGATGCCCTCGATTTTTCGCAGCTCATCGGCCGGCGCGGCCAACAGTGCGGCCAGGCTGCCATAGCGCGCCATCAGCGCCTTGGCGAGCGGCTTGGTGTCGATCCGCGGCAAGGCATAGAACAGCAGCAGTTCGAGCAGTTCATAATCGGGGGTAGCAGAGCTGTCGTCGGCCAGAAAGCGCGCTCGCAACCGCGTTCGATGGCCTTTTTTATCGTCTTTATCGTCGCCGAGAGCCACCGGTCGTCACGCCGCCGCGCGGTCTAGACGTAAGGGGGGTGGTCCCACCCCTTGGGCGAGTGGGTAAAGACCTCATAGCCGTCGGCGGTCACGGCGATCGAATGTTCGAACTGCGCCGATAGGGAGCGGTCTTTGGTGACGGCGGTCCAGCCATCGCTGAGGATCTTCACGTCGTAGCGTCCGGCGTTGACCATCGGCTCGATGGTGAAAAACATGCCTTCGCGAAGCTCCGAGCCGGTGCCGGGGGTGCCGAAATGCAGGATCGACGGGGCGTCGTGGAAGACCTGGCCCAGCCCGTGGCCGCAAAAATCGCGCACCACCGAGAAGCGCTCGGCTTCGACATAGCTTTGGATGGCGTGCCCGATATCGCCCACCGTAGCGCCCGGCCGGACAACTTCTATGCCCTTCCACATCGCCTGGAAGGTCACATCGATCAGGCGTTCGGCCAGGCGTTTAACCTTGTCACCGACGATGTACATCCGGCTGGTGTCGCCGTGCCAGCCGTCGAGGATCACCGTAACGTCGATGTTGAGGGTATCGCCGTTGGACAGGCGTTTCTCGCCCGGGATGCCATGACACACGACATGGTTGATCGAGGTGCAGATCGACTTGGGAAACCCGCGATAATTCAGCGGCGCCGCGATGGCGCCATGGTCGACGATGAATTCATGACACAGCCGGTCGATCTCCTCGGTCGTCACGCCGGGGACGACGAAAGGCGTGATGTAATCGAGGGTCTGCGCCGCCAGCAGGCCGGCCGCGCGCATGGCGACGAAGCATGATTCGTCGTGAATGCGGATACGCCGCGGTTCGGTGTCAAAGCTAGAGTCCTGTAAGTCCGTCATCTTCTTACTACTGGTACCTTCGGGTTAGCGGGTGGGTTAGGGGGCGGATTACTGAGATATAGGCAGTGGTGCGGCAATATGAATGCCATCGGGGGATATTTTGCAAGTATAGCATATCGCCTCGACCCCGGCAGCGCGCGCCGCCGCGAAGGCATCGGCATAGGCCGGGTCGATATCGCCGGCCAGCTTAAAGTGGTCGCAATCCTCGCGTTGGACGACATAGACCATGACCGCGCGGTGGCCGGCGGCCACCATATCGCTCAACTCTACCAGATGCTTGGCGCCGCGTTTGGTCACGCTGTCGGGAAATTCCGCCGCCCCCTGGCCGCTTGCCCCGCCGCCCGCCTCGCCGCCTGATGGATCGCGTTTCAGGGTGACGCTCTTGACCTCGACATAGCAATCGGGCCGGCCTTCGCCTTCGAGCAGCAGGTCGATGCGTGAATTTTTGCCGTAGCGAACCTCGCGGCGCACAGTGTCGTAGGGGCAAAGTTCGTCGATTTTGGCGTCGTGAATGGCTTCTTCGACCAGCTTGTTGGGATGGGCGGTGTTGATGCCGACCAGCCCGCCGTCGACGCGCAATAATTCCCAGGTGTAGCGCAGTTTGCGGTCGGGGTTGCGGGCCGGCGACAGCCACACTTGCGAGCCGGGTGCGTTCAATCCCAGCATCGACCCCGGATTGGCGCAATGGGCGGTAATTAAGGTGTCCGGATCACTATCCAGCGTGACATCGGCCAGAAACCGTTTGTAGCGCTTGATCAGCGTGCCGCGCAGCAGGGGGTCGGGAAATTGCATCAGCGGATAGTGCTGTGGAAAGCGTTCGCCGGTCAATCAGACATCCGCTCGAACATCCGCCCGTATACCCGCCCGGGCACAAGCCGCAAAACATTGCCGTGCGGCGGCCCGTGGCGGGTGCTTTGCCAGTGCTTTGACGCACAGTTACGTGCATGATACGGCTTCACGATTGAGGCGCGGGAGAGTGGCGTTGCAGATGAATAGACTAAAATTTGGCTTGTTGGGGGCCGCGTTGGGCGTAGCGGCGTGCGCCGGCGTGAACGCCGATTTCGTCAAGCAAGGCGTGACCCCGGAGCAGACCCGTGCCGACAATGGCGCCTGCCGCGACGAAACCGAGGCGCGGGTCGGCCGCGATGCCGACATTACCCACGATATTCGCAGCGGCGATTCGCGAAACGCGCAGGATTCGTCGCGCCTATTCCAGCAAACCCGCGACTCCGGCGTCGAGCGGCGTTATGACCGGATTTTCGCCGCCTGCATGAAAGCGCGCGGCTATTCTCAGAAAAAGAGCTAAGACCGCCACCGAACCGTGCGGAACCTGGCTGGGGAGAAGGCAATACTATGAGCGAACCACGGCGCGTTACGGCGGCGGCGTTAATCATCGGCAATGAAATTCTGTCGGGACGCACCCATGATGTAAATTTGAAGTTCCTCGGCATCGAGCTGAACAAGCTCGGCATCCAGATGCGCGAGGCCCGCGTGGTGCCCGATATCGAGGAAGAGATCATCGACGCGGTCAACCAGTG
Source organism: Alphaproteobacteria bacterium (assembly GCA_047616465.1). Taxonomy (GTDB): domain Bacteria; phylum Pseudomonadota; class Alphaproteobacteria; order UBA6615; family UBA6615; genus JABDJY01. Next base: position 3,353 of record JBLHHE010000097.1, on the reverse strand, counting down.
CCGCGCCAAGTTCGATTACGTCTTCACCACCGGCGGTATCGGGCCGACCCATGACGACATCACCGCCGACTGCATCGCCAAGGCGTTCGGGCAAAAGCTGATCCACCATCCCGTGGCCGAAAAGCTGTTGCGCGAGCGCATCGCGCAAATGGGCAACGAGGTTACCGAGGCGCGCCTGCGCATGGCGCGCACGCCCGAACATGCCGAGCTGCTGATTAACGAGGTTAGCGGCGCGCCGGGGTTTAAGGTCGAGAATGTGTTCGTCATGGCCGGCATCCCCCGCGTCATGCAGGCCATGTTCGGGGCGGCGGTGCCGTTCCTAGAGCACGGCGTGATCATGCTGTCGCGCACCATCGGCAGCTATGTGGCCGAGGGCACCATCGCCACCGCGCTCAGCCTGTTGCAGGACGATTATCCCGATCTCGATATCGGCAGCTACCCGTTCTATTTCGACGGCATGCCGGGCAGCAATCTGGTGCTGCGCGGGCCCGATCAGACCCGTATTGACGAGGCGGGGGTGCGCCTGCACGACCTTATTCTTGATTTGGGCGGGGTGCCGGTCGAAGGCGGCGTCGAAGTGCCGCCCGCCAAGGACGCTTGAGGTGTTGCGCCGCTAGCGCGCTACTGGCGCACCTGTAACCAGAACAGCAATACGCTGACGCCGGCGACGGCAGCCCAAATGGCGACATTGCGTAGCGCCGTGCGCCGGTTGCGCAAGCCGTAGATCACCCCCGGCACGATCAGGATAAGCGCTCCCGTCATGCCGACGATTTGTAAGAGGCTGGTGCTGTCCAAAACAGGCTCCGTTCGCCAGTGAAATACTGGCGAGGGTATAACCAATGGCCCCGAAAGTTACAAAGCCGGTTGCGCCGTGATGTGCCGCCGATTAGCTTCTGCCCGGCCAATACCGGCGCTGGTAAGCGGGCGTGGTGAAATTGGTAAACACAAGAGACTTAAAATCTCTCGGCTTCACAGCCTTGCCGGTTCAAGTCCGGCCGCCCGCACCAAATTTAAAAATCCAAGACATTCATCTTTAGGCGTCGCTGTTAGCGACAGCGTTGTGTCCGTTCTCTGGCGTCTGTGTATGATTGGGAGGGGGGCCACACAATCTTAAACGCGCTTCCGTTCAACAGCGAAGGGGCTTAGCCCTAGCCATGTTTGCATGTTCTTGGCCAGCGCCCGATCGCCATCCAAAGCCATGGCCTTGTTTCTTTGTTCGGATTTTACGGTTGATAGACCCATCCAAATGGACGTCATTGGTCTAAGCTTGGTCGTAACAAGCAGGTCGACATCGTAGCCTGGATCGACCGAGCAAAGATCGACATCACCTGTAGGCTCGACAATGAGCCACCAGCGTTTTTGTGCGGCCGAGAGATCAGTGTAAAGGAACTCTATTACGCTGCGCCGGTTTGGCAGGGGCGTCGTGTTCAGGTTGCGCCGCATATCCCACATGAGGAGTGACGGGTCCAGGTTGTCGAGCGAAACTTCCGCGTCCACCCAACGCTGCCCCCAGACGCCGATGGATTCGACGACGGAACGCAAATCCATTCCAGCCTTGGTTAGGTGATATTCATGGGCGCTACGATCGCTCGGCGATTTAACCCGTTCGACTATTCCGGCTGCTTCAAGATCCTTGAGTCTTTTCGACAGCAATGCCGGGGACATCCGCGGCACCCCTCGTCGCAAGTCATTGAAGCGGGTCGATCCAGCGACAAGCTCACGCAGCAGTACCATCGTCCATCGTGTGCACAGCACTTCCGCCGCCATCGCGACCGGACAAAATTGTTTATACCCAGCTTGCATTGAAGCATGCCCTTTGTTCTGAAATTTCTGGAAAGGATAAGTTTACGTTACGGCAAAGCCCATTTTAAGGCCGTCGCGATTCAGTTTCTGAACTAGACCTCGTCACGAAGAAGCAATAACAACGACTTCTACAGCGTGAACAGTTCATTGAAAATATAAAGGAATTTTTGCATGTCTGAATCACTATATGAGCGGCTCGGCGGTACTGAAGGAATTAAGCAGATTGCTAATGACGTGGTCGACAACCATGCGAAAAATCCGCAAATTTCCCGAAGATTTGCCGAATCCGATCTGGATAAAGTGAAGAAAACTGCCGCTGAATTCTTTATCGCAGGATCGGGTGGCCCAAATGTTTATGAAGGCATGGATATGGTAGCGGCTCACAAAGCCATGAATATTAGCAATGACGAGTTCGTGGCGGTGCTCGACGATGCTGTGGCCGCGATGGAGAAAAACAATGTGGGGCAGCGCGAAAAGGAAGAAGTGCTTTATATCTTCTTCAGTCTGAAGGGTGAAGTGGTCCAGCAATAGGACGTAAATGGGGATTTTTGACCCATTTCGGTCATTACTTACCGCGCCGTTGCCCCGGATGTAGGCTCTTGCCAATAATGTGCTCGCTATTGCCGATTACGTGGGCGCCCGAACCGACTAATAATGGGTCCGGCTGTCCAATAACTGCAGTGTCTTTTTCAGGGTATGGCAGCGAATAAAGGAAATGTTTTAGGCAACTGAGGCGGGCCCGCTTTTTGTCATCGGACTTAATGATGGTCCAGGGCGCGTCCGCCGTGTCGGTATAAAAGAACATCGCCTCTTTAGCTTCAGTGTAATCATCCCATTTATCGAGCGATTGCCGATCAATCGGCGACAATTTCCAACGTTTCAAGGGGTCCGCCTCGCGAGATTTGAACCTCCGCGACTGTTCTGTCCGGGATACCGAGAACCAGTACTTAAAAAGAACAGTGTCGCTGCGCACCAGCATGCGTTCAAATTCGGGGGTCTGCCGCATGAACTCTAGATATTCATTGGGTGTGCAGAACCCCATGACACGTTCCACCCCCGCGCGGTTGTACCAAGACCTGTCGAAGAGAGTGATTTCTCCCGCAGAGGGTAAGTGGTGAACGTAGCGCTGAAAAAACCACTGCGATTGTTCCCTCTCGGATGGTTTGTCCAGGGCAATGAGGCGTGCGCCACGAGGATTTAGGTGTTCCATGAAGCGCTTTATCGTTCCACCTTTCCCGGCCGCATCCCGGCCTTCAAACAGCACAACTATTTTCTGCCCTGATGCTTTTACCCAGTCTTGAACTTTGAGTAACTCGACCTGCAACTCGGCCTTGTGTTTCTCGTAAGACCGCTCACTAATCTTGGTCTTGTAAGGATATTTGCCGGTCTCGAATAAGCGGTGAATGGCATCGGGATCGCGCCGTATCTCCGCTAAGGTATCCGGTGCGAATTCTGTGTCTCTCATGCCGGCAATATCGGACTTGCCCGCCTCACCAAGTTTTGGCGAACGCTCTCCCCCGCTATTGTTTGGAGGACGACCCTCTGCTGCC
>JBLHHE010000096.1:0-7234 GCA_047616465.1 Alphaproteobacteria bacterium | reverse complement strand
GACCGCCGTTGCCGATGCCGCCACGGGTGGCGATTACAAGGTTGCCGATATTTCCCTCGCCGAATGGGGGCGTAAGGAAACCGCCATCGCGGAAACCGAAATGCCTGGCCTGATGGCGCTGCGCGAGGAGTATGGCGAATCCAAACCCCTGGCGGGCACGCGGATCGCCGGTTGCCTGCATATGACGATCCAGACCGCCGTGCTAATCGAAACCCTGATCGTATTAGGCGCCGAGGTCCGCTGGTCATCGTGCAATATCTTTTCCACGCAAGATCAGGCTGCGGCCGCGGTTGCCGCCGTCGGGGTGCCGGTGTTCGCCTGGAAGGGCGAGAGCGATGAAGAATTCTGGTGGTGCATCGATCAAACCATCGAGGGCCCGAACGGCTGGCGGCCGAACATGATCCTCGACGATGGCGGCGATTTAACCGCCGTTATGCACGAGAAATACCCGGAACTTCTGGCCGATGTTCGGGGCTTGAGCGAGGAAACCACAACGGGCGTACACCGGCTGCTCGAAATGGCCCGCGACGGATCCTTGAAGGTGCCCGCGTTCAACGTCAACGACAGCGTGACCAAATCCAAGTTCGACAATCTTTACGGTTGCCGCGAAAGCCTGGTTGACGGCATCCGCCGGGCCACCGACGTCATGATGGCAGGCAAGGTGGCACTCGTGTGCGGTTTCGGCGATGTCGGCAAGGGATCGTCGGCAAGCCTGCGCAATGCCGGGTGCCGGGTCATGGTGACCGAAGTTGACCCGATTTGCGCGCTCCAGGCGGCGATGGAAGGTTATGAGGTCGTGACCCTCGCTGACATGGCGTCCCACGCCGACATTTTCGTCACCACAACCGGTAATGTCGACGTCATCACCATCGACCATATGCGCGACATGAAAGACCGGGCGATCGTGTGCAACATCGGCCATTTCGACACCGAAATACAAGTGTCGGCCCTGCGCAACTATCCCTGGCACAACGTCAAACCGCAGGTCGACGAGATCGAGTTTCCCGACGGCAAGCGCCTCATTCTGCTGGCCGAGGGACGGCTGGTTAATCTGGGTTGCGCGACCGGCCATCCGAGCTTTGTCATGAGCGCCTCGTTCACCAACCAGGTGCTGGCGCAGATCGAACTGTGGACCAACCCCGATGCTTATGAAAACCAGGTCTACGTTCTGCCCAAGCATCTCGACGAAAAGGTTGCGATGCTGCACCTGAAAAAGGTCGGCGCGAAATTGACCGAGCTGACACCCGAGCAAGCGAAATATATCGGAGTTCCGGGAACCGGTCCGTTCAAGCCCGATACCTACCGGTATTAAGTTTCGAGACCGCTTGCGGCGCTCCTGACGCCTGCCTAGACTTTTGCAGCCGAGTCGTTCGATCTGGAGGTCGATGCCGCGGCGTGACTCGAAACTAGGTTAAAGTCTCTGATTGTGACGATTCTGGACACAGTCCTGCTGCTCGCCGTGATCGCGGCGTGGCTTGTTGCAGCGATCACATTGTGGCGGCAGGTAACGGCGGCGCGCGCTTCCACGGCGGCGCGCGATCGGCTGACGGCGACGTTAGCGAGTGTCCCCGGCGGCTACATTTCGTGGTTTGCCGGTAAAGAAGACACTATGTCCGCCGGCTCGGCTGCAATGCTGGGTATCGATCCTGCATCGGGATACGCCGGCCTACGCGAAATATTTTCTGACAGCGACCGGGAGTCGCTGGATCGCAAGGTCGAGGATTTGCGCCAGCGCGGCGAAGAATTTTCAGTAACCTTGCTAACCCTCGATGCCAGCCGCGCCCTGCTATTGAACGGCCGCCGCGCCCGCACCTCGCCATTGGACATGTTATGGGTCACCGATGTGACCAGTGAAACGGCGACCCAGTCGGACACATCCATTCAATTAACTGCTGCTGAAATCGAGCGCGATGGCCTCCGGGCGATGCTCGATGCGTTGCCTATCCCAGTGTGGCGGCGAAACAAGAATTTAACGCTGACCCAGGCTAACAGAGCCTATATCGAGGCCGTGCGTTCCGAATCTGACGACCCGGACGGTCAACACGCGGAGCTGGTCGAGATCGAGAGCGGGCGGGAAAACCAATTGGCTAGCCTCGCCCAGGCTACGGACGTGGCCCAGTCGGAAAGCCGGCATACCGTGATCGGCGGCGAGCGGCGGCTGATGGAATTCAATGAGAAGCCAAGCGATAATATGGGTATCGTCGGCTACGCCACGGATTTCACCCAGCTCGAGAACATTCAGGCAGAACTCGCCAGTCATATCACCGCACATAGCGACGTATTGGAGAATGTGGCCGCCGCGATCGCCATTTATGGCCCCGATACGCGGCTGAAATTCTACAACGCCGCCTATGCACGCCTGTGGGACGCCGACACCAACTGGCTCCATACCGAACCAACACTCGGTGAAGAACTGGAAACACTGCGCGAACGCCGGATGGTCACCGAGGAGGTCGATTTTCGGGCGTTCAAGGTGGAACAGATCAAGCTGTTCACGTCGCTGATCACGCCAACCGAGACACTCGTGCATTTGCCGGACGGCAAGACCCTATTCAAACGCATCTCACCCCATCCGTTCGGCGGGTTGATGTTCACCTATGAGGACGTGACCGACCGCCTATCGCTCGAGCGCCAGTACAACACGCTGATCGAGGTACAGCGGCACACGCTGGATAATTTGTACGAAGGTGTCGCGCTGGTTGGCGCCGACGGCAGGCTGAAACTCTGCAACGCGGCCTATGGCCGGCTGTGGCAGTTCTCCGACGCTGAGCTAAACGGCGAGCCCCAGATGCGTGATTTGATCGACAAATGCCGGCATTTCTACGAAGAGGAAACCGATTGGGAAGCGCAACGGCGTGTGATCGCCAATGAAATGATGTCGCGCGAACCGGTTAGTGGAACCCGCAATCGCACCGACGGAACGGTGCTTGAATATACCGGTGTTCCCCTGCCCGACGGCATGAAGCTGATGACCTATCTGGATGTCAGCGACCGCAGCAGGGTGGAGCGGGCGCTACGCGAACGCAACGAAGCGCTCGAGCAGGCCGATAGCCTGAAATCAGAGTTCGTCGCCAACATATCCTACGAATTGCGCACGCCACTCAATACGATCATCGGCTTCTCCGAAATGTTGGAGAGCGAAATGTTCGGGACGCTCAATGAGCGCCAAGCCGGCCATGTCGGCAACATTGTAGAGGCCAGCGGCTCGCTCCTCGAGTTAATCAACGACCTGCTTGACCTGGCCACCATCGAGGCGGGTTACATGGAGCTCGAACGCTCGGCATTCGAGGGCCCCGCAATGATCGAAAGCGTGGCGGCACTGCACCGCCAACGCGCCCGCCAGGCCAACCTAAAGTTAGTTGTCGATTACCCGCAGAATTTCGGACAAATCTACGCCGATGAGCGCCGCTTGAAGCAGATCTTGTTCAACCTAGTCAGTAACGCCATCAAGTTCACGCCCGTAGGCGGCACTATTACGCTGGGGGCGCGGCACAACGAGGCGGATTTCATTTTTTACGTCAGCGACACCGGCGTGGGCATTCCCGAAGACGAGCAGGTGCGCGTGTTCGAGAAATTCGAGCGCGGCAGCGGCGCGGCGGGTCCGCAAAGCGGGGTCGGCGCGGGGCTCGGGCTGAGCTTGGTCAAGAGCCTGGTAGAACTCCATGGCGGCGATGTGCGGTTGGAATCGTCGTCGGATGAAGGCACATCGGTGTTTTGCCGTTTGCCGGCTGAACCCCGGGAACCGAACGTCACACCGGCAACTGCGGAATGACACCGCCGCCGGCCGGCGCGGCGTCGGCGACCCTAACCCGAAATCTGCCCCATATAGCGGCCACAAAGGAACTGGGCGCCGCGGTTGCCCGTCTGCTGCACGCCGGCGACATCGTCGCGCTGTACGGCGAACTTGGCGCCGGCAAGACCACGCTCGCACGCGCGCTCATAACGGCGCTCGGCCATGCCGGTGAAGTGCCGAGCCCGACATTTACGTTAGCCCAAAGCTATGACCTATCGCCCGTCGCGGTTTGGCATTTCGATCTCTACCGGATCGACGATCCCGATGAAATTATCGAATTGGGTATGGAGGAAGCGCTGGCCGAGGCCATCTCCCTGATCGAATGGCCGGAGCGGATGGGTTCGCAATTGCCGCCGGACCGCCTGGACATCGTCTTGTCCTACACTGACGCCGACGACAGAAGGCGCGCGGAATTGACCGGTCGCGGAAGCTGGGCCGCCCGGTTAGCGGAGGTCGATGATGCCCTCTGAACAGGCCGCCCCTTCGGTCTTTACCATTCCCTCCCACGTGCCGTTTGTCGATGCCTTGGCCGCCGGGATCGCGGCGCGCTACGCCAGCAATGACGACCCCCTGGCGCTGGCCCGGATACTCATTCTGTTACCAACGCGGCGGGCCTGTCGCGCCTTGCAGGATGCATTTTTGCGCCACAGCGGCGGCCGCGCGCTATTGCTGCCCCGCATGGTTCCGGTCGGCGATGTCGATGAAGACGCCTTGCAGTTCGATTTGTTGGCGATGCAAACACCCGATACGGAGCAAGAGATTCCGCCGGCGATCGGCGATATGCGCCGGCGCCTGATGTTGGCCCGGCTGGTTCAGGAGAGCGCGGCCCAGACAAGCGATGGCAAAGCGGGCGAGGCGGAGTTGCCGATCGACCAGGCGGTTCGTCTGGCTGCCGAGTTATCGAATTTACTCGACCAGGTGCAAACCGAGCGCCTGGACTTCGGGCAGCTCGCGGGACTGGTGCCAGACGATTATGCCGCCCACTGGCAGCTCACGCTGCAATTCTTGAGCGTGTTGACCGGCGCCTGGCCGGAACGGCTGTCTGCGGAGGGGGTCATCGATGCCGCCGAACGGCGTAACCTGTTGATGGCGGCGCGGGCGGAAAGTTGGCAACGCTCCCCGCCGCCAACACCGGTGATCGCGGCCGGCAGCACCGGCTCTATCCCGGCGACCGCCGATCTATTAGCCATCGTTGCCCGTCTGCCCGCCGGGGCGGTGGTGTTGCCGGGTCTCGATCGCGGCCTCGACAATGACATCTGGGCTCTACTGGAACCGTCCCATCCCCAATTCGGCTTGCGACACCTCCTCTCGCGCCTCGGCGTGGCGCGGGGCGATGTGGAAGACTGGCCGAACCTGCCGCCCGCCGATGACCGCCAGCGGGTCCGGACCAGCCTGATAAGCGCGGCGCTGCGCCCGGCCCCGGCGACCGATAGCTGGGCCGACATTGGACAGATCGACGGCGCGGCGCTGACAGGTTTGACGCGCATCGATTGCACCGGCGCCGATGAAGAGGCCGGGGTGATCGCGCTGATCATGCGCGAGGTCTTGACCGATCGCGAACAGGGTCGCACCGCGGCTTTGGTGACGCCAGACCGGGGCTTGGCGCGCCGGGTCGCGGGGGCGCTTGCCCGCTGGGACGTGGTGGTCGACGACAGCGGCGGCACCCCTTTGGCAGAGACACCCCCGGGTGTCTTCTTCCGGTTGATCGTCGAATTGATCGGGCAAGCAGCCGCGCCGTTTCCCTTATTATCGGCGTTGAAGCACCCCTTGGCAGCGGGCGGGTTAGCGCCGGGCGCCTTTCGGGGGCTAGTGCGGGCGTTGGAGATCGGCGTCCTGCGGGGGCCGCGCCGGGCGCCAGGCCTGCCCGCGCTGGCGGCGGCCGCGCGCCGCGCCACCGAAACCGACAAGCCCGAATTAACTGCAGCCGCCGATATGCTCGACGCCTTGGTCGCCAGCGCCCAACCCTTTGCCGATATGCTCGCCGGCCCGCCCCGGCCGGTCGGTGAAATCGTGGACGCGCACGCCCGCTTCGCCGAAGCCCTGGCGGCGAGCGATACCCTAACCGGCGCCGAGCGTATGTGGGGCGGCGACGCCGGCGAGGCCCTCGCCGCCTTCGTCACCGAATTGGTCGATGCCGGCCACGTTCTGGGGCCTGTCTCAGCGGCGCGCTATCCCGCCCTCCTCGAAGCCTTATTGACCGGACGTACTGTGCGTCCGCGCTATGGCAGCCACCCGAGGCTCGCCATCCTGGGCCCCTTGGAAGCGCGGCTGCAACGCTATGACGTGATGATCCTAGGCGGGCTGAACGAGGGCACATGGCCGCCGGCGCTTGCCGCCGACCCCTGGATGAGCCGGCCGATGCGCGCCGATTTCGGTCTACCCCAGCCGGAACGCCGCACAGGATTGAGCGCCCATGACTTCACCCAGGCCCTGGGAGCCGAGGAGGTTTATTTGACCCGTGCCCGGCGTGTCGATGGATCGCCCACCGTACCGGCGCGGTGGTTGACCCGGCTGGAGTTCGCCGCGCAGCCGCTCGGCCTGAACCCCGAAGAAATGGTCGCGCGCGGCGACAAATGGTTGGCCTGGCACCGCGATCTCGCCCTTACCCAGCCCGAAGGCACATCCGCGCCCGCAATAGCCGACCGGGGACGGCCGCGCCCCACGCCCCCGGTCGCCGCGCGGCCGCGCCGGCTATCGGTCACCGAGATCGAGACCTGGATGCGCGACCCTTACGCCATCTATGCGCGCCACATCCTAAAACTCCGCGCCCTAGCGCCGCTCGATCAGGCGCCGGACGCCGCCAACTATGGCTCGCTCATTCACGCCGTCCTCGATCGCTTTCTCGGCCAATGCCCCGACGGGCCGTTGCCGGAAGACGCGCTCGACCGGCTCCTTGCGACCGGTGCGGAAATGCTCGCGCCAATCCGTGCGTTGCCGGCCGTGTGGACCTTCTGGTGGCCCCGGTTCCAGCGCATCGCCGCCTGGTTCATCAAAACCGAGACCGCGCGCCGCGACACGGTCGCGCAAACTTACACGGAGATGAAGGGCAGTCTTGTTTTGGCTGGGCCGCAGGGACCGTTTGAATTGGTGGCGCGCGCCGACCGCATCGACCGTCTGACCGATGGCACGCTGGCGATTATAGATTTTAAGACCGGCGCGGTTCCCGGTGCAGCGGAAGTCGTTGCCGGTTTCGCGCCGCAACTGCCCTTGGAGGCGGCCATGGCTGCCGCCGGCGGCTTCGAGGAATTATCCCCAGGTTCGGTCGGAGGGCTGGAATATTGGCGGCTGAGCGGCGGACGGGTCGTCGGCGCCGTATCTTCGGTCGGCGGCGACGCGCCCGACGAGTTGGCGCAACTGGCACAGGCAGGGCTGGCAAAGCTGATCGAGACCTTCGACGATCCGGCAACGCCCTACGAAAGCCGACCCCGCGCAAACTGGGCC
>JBLHHE010000095.1:0-7247 GCA_047616465.1 Alphaproteobacteria bacterium | reverse complement strand
CCCGCATGTTTCTGGAATTTTGCACCTGGTTGGGAGTGTAATTCGCCGGTGCGATTTTCGGCGCTTCCTGGGTCATGGGACGCCCCTCTTTTTCCCAGAGGGCCCGCGATCCGTCTAGGACGTAGGCGTTTTCGTGGCCGCAATATTTGAACACCCACCAGGCATAGGTGCCGAACTGCACGGCGGGATCGCCGTAGAACACGACGTCGGTATCGTTACTGATGCCAGCCGCGGCGCAGCGTTCGGCGAATGTTTCAGGTGTGGGGAAATTCCGTATTTCAGGGTCCCAAAGCATGTCCTTCCAGTCCCAGAAAATGGCCCCTGGGATGTGCGCCTTGTCGTAGTTTACGCTGTCGGTCCAGTTGAGCGCGATGATCCGGATGTTCGGATCGTCGAGGCGGGCTTCAAGCCAGTCGGGATCCACTAACGCATTTGAAGATGTGGTCATTTTATCTCTCGCTCCAAAGATTTTTGGTATTGCTAGTTGGTATTCGATTCGGAACTCAGCGAATGACTGATCAAGCGTTCCCCCGGACCATCGTTTTTTCGACCTCGACGTCGAGGCTTTTCAATATTTCCCGTTCTAGCGCCACAAACTCATCGGACGTACAGCATCTTCGACGCGAACGTCTGCGCTCAGCCCGTCGATTTCCACGCCGCGCTGTATGGCAAGTGTATTCAGGTTGCCAACGACGCAGGAACCAACCGCCAACAACATCAATTCTCCCGACGTGCAGCCAAGTTCCTTCCCGTCATTTGTTGATCGGCGGTCCGACAGGACCACATGCTCACGGGCGCGGCCGACTAATGTCGTCCCATTTAGCTTCGAAGTGTTTATGTGAAGCATTGTTACTGGCCCGCTTAAGCCATAGACGTTGTGGGAAATAGAAAGTAATCGGGGGCCTCGACACCGCTTTGACGAAGGTGAATGTCGATATTGCCGAGGTGGAATGCCCGGTGGGAATACACCCCCCAAAGAAATCCCATCATCGTCCATTTGCGATCCACGAAGACGACGTGTCTGGCTAGCTGCTCTTCGGTATAAGCGCCAAACAGTTCCATATTCTGCTTGTGTGTTTTACCGGCGAGTTCAACCAAGTCGCCTTGCTCGAGTTCGGCCGTCAGCCCCGGGTTGGACGGGATCCCCATATCCTCGCCGTCCCCACATCTGCCCAATGCTCGCGCCCAGAAATGCTCCGCGACAATGGTGTGAATGTAGAGATTTTTCGTCGTCACGCGCGACAGGCGATCACCGTATTTCACGCTATCCTGCTCGATCGGCACCCAATCCAGTTTGTCTGGCGGCGTCATCTCAATCCATTTGTTGCTCCAATCGGCCAAATGACCGAAAAGAACCAGAAACCGGTCGCGTTCCGCTGATAATACCTCTGCCATTTGATCTCCCTCCCTTAGGGCGCGTTTGGTGCCCGATTATTTTTTTAAGCTGCTGGCCGCTCCCGCTCGGCGCTGATTTCGATTTCTGGGGCGGACGTAATCGTTTTGTGAATGCGGCACGATTTCGCGACGTTTCGCACAATGCGTTGCATGTCCTCAGGAATCGCATCGCTCAGGTGCAAAATTATGCGAATATCGCCATAGGCGTTCGCTACTTCATCAAGCTCGCTGGACACCTCCACCATTAGATCGTCGGTGGGCAGTTCCTTTCGCCGCAGAAAGTGGTCGACCGTGGAAATAGTGCAGGTGCCGAGGCCCAGCAGAAACAACTCGATTGATCGCGGTTTGCCTATATCGCCTCGATCGACAACCACCTGGTAGCCATCGGCGTCGCCGATAAACTGCCGTGGCTCGTCGCCACCTCGAAGCGTCACTGTCGCCATCAATACTTCCCCATTCTGATTTTGTTGTTTTTCATTAGGCTATTTCCTGTTTGGGGCGCGACGTTTGCCGCCCTTGCGAGCGAACGACTTTCCGACGTCGCGCGAACCAAGCGGACCGCGGGACGAAAGTTCCCAGTCGTTCGCGTCGTTCTTGCGCTGGCGCTGTGAAATATGAAATCGTGTGCGATCGCTGCGATAGAGCGTGACGCTATGCTCCAGGCCGGTATTATTACGATCGAAAGTTGAGCGTGTGCACGAAAGCAAAGCCGCTCCGGCATTGACGTTCAGCAAATTTGCCTGGCTTGCGTCGGCCATGACCGCTTCCAACACCTGATCCGCGCGGTCCGGCAGAACACCACAGGCACGCTCCAGCGTCTTGAGCATTTGGGCGTCGGCGAGATCTTTCTCTTCAAGATGGTCCTTCATCCAGAGGGGCAGAAATCCCCGGCTTGCGGCAAAAGGATCGCCGTCAACTTCGACAATGCGCTGAAAGGTAAAGACCTCATCACCAGGCGTGATAGCGAGCGCTTCCGCAACCACCGCCGATGCGCGAACCACGGCAGTCGATGCGACCCTGTTCTCGGCTGGAACCCCCAACGCAATGAGATCATCGAGCAGGCAGTTGACCTTAACTTCGGCGATAGCTTCGGAACCGCAGCGGACAAATGATCCTTTGCCGGGTTGGCGAGAGATTAGCCCGTCATGTTCGAGGTTTTGTAGCGCTTGGCGGACAGTGGCGCGGCTAACTGAAAACATCTGACGAAGCTCTTCTTCCGACGGTATCCGCTCGCCGGACCGCAACTCGCCATTGGTAATCTTCTCGCGAATGATCGCGCCAATCTGATGGTAGTAGGGGGTCGGACCCCGTCGAAGAAGGTTCATTCCAAATTCCTTATTAACGTCATATTGTATGGTGTTACGGACATTTGCAAGACCGTAACTCCGGCGATACGGTTGTTTGCATTACAGACGGCATAACAGGCGCCGCTTGATTTGCGATGGCCACATATGCGTTAAATCCTACACGTTAGATGGAGCGCCGATCAAAATCGAACCGCCCGGCACAAGTTCAATCGAGCGGTTTAAACCGAACAGAGTTTGGGGAGCATAGATAATGTCAGCGAGAAACCTCCTCGTTCTCATGAACGACCAGCACAGCCGTAATTATTTGGGCTGTTATGGACACAAGCTAGTTAAGACCCCCAACTTGGATGCCCTGGCGAACGGTGGCACGCGTTTTGACAAGGCATATACGAACTCGCCCCTTTGCGTTCCGGCCCGCGCCAGTTTGGCGACAGGAAAATATGTTCATGACATCGGGTTTTGGGACAATGCCATTGCCTATGAGGGGTCTGTTCCCAGCTGGGGGCACGTTCTGCAAGACGCTGACGTTCCGGTAAACTCAATCGGCAAGCTACATTATCGTTTTGAAGATGATCCGACCGGGTTTGACGAACAAGTTATTCCGATGCATATCGCCAACGGCGTCGGCGACTTGATGGGATTGATACGGCCGAACCTTCCGGAACGTACGCAATGCCAGAAATACTCGGAGGAAATAGGGCCAGGAGAAACCGAATATACCGCCTACGACCGCAACATCTCGGCGAAAGCCTGCGATTGGCTCAGCGGGCGGGCAGGACGGGTTGATGACAAACCGTGAGTGCTGTTCGTTTCCTTTATCGCGCCGCATTTCCCGTTGATTGCGCCGCAAGAATATTTCGATCTCTACGCACACGATGATATTGCGCCGATCAAGCCCGCCGATCCCGAATTGATGGAACATCACCCGCGGTGGCAGGCCTTTAACAACTGCAATACATTCGACCGGTACTTCCGAGACGACGACCATCGAAGGATTGCGATCGCATCCTATATGGGGCTCTGCACCCATGTCGATGCGCAAATCGGCAAGGTGCTCTTTAGCTTAAAAGACAATGGTTTTGCCGACACGACCAACATCGCCTATTTCAGCGACCACGGCGACAATATGGGTGCGCGTGGATTATGGGGCAAAGGCGTGATGTACGAAGAGTCGGTCGGTATTCCGATGCTGTTGTCCGGACCCGATGTGGCGAGCGGCAAAGTCGTTCAAACGCCGGTCTCTCTGATCGATATTTTTCCAACAGTGTTGGCGGGCGCGGCGGTCGAAACCCCGGTTCAATTTGAGGCGCTTCCGGGCCGGTCTTTATTCGATATTGCGGCGGAAGCCGATGACGACACACGCATGGTTTTTAGCGAATACCATGGCGCCGCAGCGACCTCGGGCTCTTTCATGCTACGGGACGGGCGATATAAATATATCCACTATGTCCACTATGAGCCGGAATTCTATGACCTCGAGCGCGATCCCGAGGAAATGACCAACCTCGCGGCCAAACCCGAGTTTCAGGAAATTCTGGCACAGTTTGAAAAAGAGTTACGCGACATGGTGGATCCGGAGGCCGTCAATGCACACGCCCTCGCCGACCAAGCGGCAATGATTGAATCCTATGGTGGCGTGGAGAAAATGCTTGGTCAGGGCGTCATTCACAATACGCCGGTGCCGGGCGCGCCCTAAGTTGACGGATGTCCGAACAGGCTGCTTTTTAAGAGCAGGGTTACTCAAAGTTACGTTTGATTGGTGGGTAAACACCAAAACATTTACAGGAGTAAAATGACGATGGACGAAAGACTTGAGACTTTTGCGGCCGAATGCCATCGCATCCTTAAAGCAGACCCCGGTCCAACCGGTCTCGAGGAAGTTCGCGAGAAGCTGGAGCCGCTGTTGGTCGATGCCGATTTTGTCGATACCTATCTTGGCCTCGACAATGATGAGGTGCGCAAAGTTTTATACAAAGATCCTGAGCTGGACTTTTGCATCCTCGCGCATGTCTTTAAAGGGACGAATGAAGCGCCGCCGCATGATCATGGTCCCGCATGGGCGATCTATGGACAGGTCACGGGCAATACCGAGATGACCGAATACGACTTGGTCGTGCCGCCAGCCGACGATGGGCCTGGCAAAGTTAGCCCGAGCAAGACCTATGTGCTGGAGCCGGGAATGGCGGTCGCCTATAAAGTTGGCGCGCTACACTCGCCCAAGCGCGTGGGCGAAACACGTTTGATCCGCCTTGAGGGGCAAAATCTCGATGGAGTTAAACGCGACAAGTTCGAGCGGGCGTGACGCGTTAACCCGTCCCATCCAGGTTTGTTAGATGGCACGACAGCTCCACTTCAATCTGTTCATTCAGTCGCGAGGCCACCACGAGGCCTCGTGGAATCACCCGGACGCATCGCCGATGGCGCTGACGGACGTACGCTACTACCAGGCCCTGGCGCAGCGTGCCGAAGCGGGGCTGTTCGATTCGATTTTCTTCGCTGACCAGTTGGCGTTGTCCGCGGACTTGGCGCGCTCGGGGCGTATCTGGCTGGAGCCGATAACGCTGCTGGCGGCGATTGCGGTTGCGACCGAACGGATCGGCCTGATCGCGACGGCGTCATGTACCTACAGCGAGCCGTTTAACCTCGCCCGCCAGTTTGCCTCGATCGACCATATCAGCAACGGCCGCGCCGCCTGGAACATCGTCACCACCTGGTTGGCGCCGGTCGCGCGCAACTTCGGCGACATGGGCCAGCAAAGCCACGCCGACCGCTATGTCATGGCCGAGGAATTCGTCGAGGTCGTGAAGGATCTGTGGGACAGCTGGGCCGACGACGCAGTGGTCGACGAGCGGGAGAACGGCGTCTACGCCCGCGACGAGCGCATCCGCGCCATCGACCATAAGGGTGCGCACTACACCGTCGCCGGACCGCTCAACCTGCCGCGCTGCCCGCAGGGCCGGCCGGTGCTGGTGCAGGCGGGCTCGTCGGACGCTGGCCGCGGCTTCGCCGCGCGGCACGCCGACGCGGTGTTCACCGCGCATCAGGAGAAGGCGACGGCGCAGGAATTCTACGCCGACATGAAGCAGCGCGTGGCCGCGGCCGGCCGCCCGGCTGACCAAGTGCTGATCCTACCCGGCCTGAACCCGATGATCGCGTCGACCGAGGCCGAGGCGAAGCGCATGGTGCAGGAGCTGAATGATCTCGCCGACCCGGAAATCGGTCGCAGAACCCTTTCCAGCCGGTTCGGCGGCCACGATTTCTCGCACCTGCCGCTGGACGAACCGTTGACGCCGGACGACTTCCCCGACTCCGCCACCAACGATTCAGGGGTTAGCCGCGCCGAGGTAATTATTGGCGTCGTCCGGAGAGAGGGCCTCACACTGCGCCAGTTGCTCGCCCGCCTCGCGGGTGCTCGCGGCCACTTCACCTTCGCCGGCACGCCCGAGCAGGCCGCCGACCTGATCGAGAATTGGTACCGTGACGGCGCTGCCGACGGCTTCAACGTGATGCCACCGCTCTTCCCCGGCATGCTCGACATATTCATCGATCAGGTGATCCCAATTCTCCAGCATCGCGGCCTGTTCCGCACGGCATACGAGGGGAATACACTGCGGGAACATTACGGGCTGGACCGTCCGGTGGGGCGGTTTTGGTAGGGACAGTATTGACACGTTAACTGTTGCGGTCGATCGGGGGGGGATTGTCGGCAGTGTCAGAGAAAATCCGCTCTGCCGCTCTGGCCGAGTGGCGTCGGCTGGCGGCCTGAGATCTACGAATTATGGGGTTTTGTAGACCTGCTCACGTTGGTCTGACAGTGCCGTCCCCGACTACTCGGCGGCGATCGCAAAATCTGGCACTTCAAGTTCCGGCAGTACCTTGTCCATGAATAGCTGCAACTCCTCCATCATCACCTCTTTCGGGCACTGGGCCCAATGCCAGATCAAGGTGATGTATTCGGCCGGCGCCTGATCGTAAATCTCGCGCCACTGGCGAATCGATTCGTCGATTGTGCCGCCGATGAAGATGCCAGACTCTTGCATCGCTTCGAGATGTGCGGATTCATCGGCGCTTTGCGGAAACTGCGGGAAGAACGGCCCGTAGAAGTTCTTGTAGATGTCTAAATCGTAGTCGCGCAGACGCTGCAAATACTCATCGTGCGACTTGGTGATATGGGGCCACCGGACGATGTTTTGGTTCTGACCCAGCGCGTAGTTAATCCCATGCTTGGCGCCTTCTTCAACGTATAGTTTGGCCATCTCGACATAGGTCAACGTGTGCATGAAATAGGTCGGGATGAAGCCGTTGCGGGCACAGAACTGGATCGACTCCGGGCTTTTCGAGGCGGCGACCATGACCGGTGGATGCGGTTTCTGATACGGCTTCGGCACGACGCAGACCCGGCGCACCGCGCCGTTTTCGTCAATTTCGCCTTCCGCCCCCGCTTCGCGGCCGATACGCCAGGCCGGGTACTCGGCGACCCCTGTTTCCTTGGGATAGGGCGCCTGATAATACTTGCCGTCGAAGGTGATCGATTCTTTGGTCCAG
>JBLHHE010000094.1:0-7270 GCA_047616465.1 Alphaproteobacteria bacterium | reverse complement strand
AAATGGGAGGCCGGCGACGGTAAGCGACTTAATTGTCGATCTGAGCCGTCGAATTGATACCGGCGAACTGAAGCCCGATCTGGCTAATCTCGATCTGGTCCGCCCATGATCACCGAACGGTTGCCCGACAGGATTTTGAGACCGGCGACCGACTGGGCGCGACCCTTAGTCGTTTTCAGACAATCAATGAGCTTACAGCGATCTTAAAAAATAATAATGCAACCGAAGTGGAGGAATCACAATGACTCGTAATCTGTTCGTCGGCGCTGCCGCGCTGGTCCTTATAGCTGGCTTGGCCGCGCCCGGTGCTGCGACGGCTGCCGAACCGAAGCGTGGCGGCATCTTGGAATATGGCGTCAAGGCGGCCGCTCCCACCTATGACGTCCATGCCACCAATTCCTATGGCGTGATGCACTACGTGCCGCAACAATATTCGCTTCTGTTGACCTTTGACTGGGACAATTTTCCCAAGCTTGTCGGCGACCTCGCCAGCGAATGGGAGATGTCCGACGACGGCCTGATGTACACGTTCAAGATTCGCCAAGGCGTAGAGTTCCATGACGGTACGCCGCTTACCTCGGCCGACATCAAGGCAACCTACGACCGTCTGCGCAATCCCCCCGAAGGGGAGGTCTCTGCCCGCAAGGCCCTGTTCGAGAGCATCGATACGATCGAGACGCCGGACGATTTTACGGTCATCTTCAAGATGAAGGCGGCGGATGCCTTCATGACGCAGAACTTCGGGTCCCCGTACAATCCGATCTACTCCAAGAAGGACATCGACAAGCCGGGCAACTGGCACAAGGACCATATCAACGGCACAGGGCCCTTCGTCTTCGTCGAGCATGTGCCCGGCTCGAAATGGGTTACCAAGCGCTACGAAAAATATCACTTCGACGACGTCTATCTCGATGGCACCATCGCGTACAGCATCAAGGACGTAACAACTCCGCTCAGCGGCGATCAGATCATGGCGGAATGGCGTTCGGTATCGCCGCCTGAGCGTAAGACGCTGGAAAAGCAGATGGGCGACAAGGTGAAGTTCACTCAAGGTCCCTGGCTCAGCGAAGTGATACTCTCGCTTAACACTAAATTCGAACCGTTCCAGGATAAGCGGGTGCGCCAAGCGTTAACGATGTGCATCGACCGCTACAAGGGCCTGGAGCAGATGAACAAGATAACGATCATCTCCTCGTTCCCTACCGGCCATCTAATTGCGACCTCGCCGTGGGCTTTGCCGGAAGCGGAACTGCAGAAACTGCCAGGTTTCAACCCAGATGGCGCTGCGGCCAAGAAACAGGCGAAAGCCCTTCTCAAGGAAGCCGGTCACGAGGGACTGAGTTTCCAGTACTCTAACCGCGCGACGGCGCATCCGTTCGATCAGATCGCCATCTGGTTGATATCGGAATGGAAGCAGTGCGGGCTCAATCCGGTGTTGGTAACAAGCCCAGTGGCAAAGTTTGTCGAGATCCGAAAAAATAGGACCTTCGACGTGACCATCGACTGGAACTCGAATTTCTTGCCCGATCCTACGCAAATGCTGGCAAAGTATCTGTCGGTAGAGCGGAATCCTCAGAACTATTCGGGATACACCGACCTCCAGGCCGATGAATGGTTCGATGCCCAGCGCAAGGAGAACAACGTGGCCAAGCGTAAGGAGCTCGCGCAAAATATCGACCGCAAGCTGATCGAGGATGCCTGGACGCTTCCCTTGACCTACATGGCGCGCACGCTTGCGCTGAACTCAAAAGTGATGGGGTACAAGATTGCCCCAACGCACGTGCTGAACACCGACTGGCGCGGCGTCTGGATCGACGAGTAGTTTATTTCGACGACACTACTTGACCACTAAGGCGGCGGTTCTTCGGAGCCGCCGCTTTATTTTGGTTGCGCGCCGAGTTCCGCGTGGGGTCATAAATTGCCGTGAGGCGGACACTGCACTCACGTTGACAGGAAGGGCCCAGATGCTACTGTATTGGCTGAAATCGAGGTTCATCGGGGGAGATGTCGGACTGATTTCGCGACGCGCGTCACGCGCCACAGGGCGCGATTACCCCACCAAATTAACAGTCGTGCGACGATGCCAGGTACAGCGATAGGAATGCCATGGACGCGATCGTCGAAACCGTGACCGATAGCGATGTCCTGCTCGACGTCGCTGATCTCGAAGTTGAATTCCACACCGGTGCTGGAGTAGTACGCGCGGTCGACGGCGTCAGTTTCCAGCTACGGCGCGGCGAGTTCCTCGCTATCGTTGGTGAGTCTGGCTGCGGCAAATCGGTCACGGCGCTGTCGTTAATGCGCCTGCTGCCGCGCAAGACGGCCAAAGTCAAAGCGACCCACATCATGTTCAAAGGTCGCGATATATCGAAATTGCCTGAATCGGAAATGCGCGCGTTGCGCGGCCGGCATATGTCGATGATTTTCCAGGAACCGATGACCAGCCTTAACCCGGTGCTGACCGTTGGCGACCAGTTGACCGAGCCGATGCTGACCCATCTCGGCATGGACCGGATGCAGGCCGATGCCCGCGCAGTCGAGCTGCTTGGCATGGTCGGTATTCCGGAACCGGAACGGCGTCTGACACAATATCCGCACCAGTTTTCCGGTGGTATGCGCCAACGTGTAATGATCGCCATCGGGCTGTCCTGCGAACCGACGCTGATCATCGCCGATGAACCGACGACGGCGCTGGACGTGACCATCCAGGCGCAGATACTCGAGTTGTTGAAGGACATTTCCGACCGCCTCGGCATCGCCGTCATCCTGATCACGCATAATCTCGGCGTCGTTGCCGCTTATGCCGACCGCGTCAACGTGATGTACGCCGCAAGGGTCATCGAGCGCGGTCCGGCGGCGGATATTTTTGCGACTCCGGCACACCCCTACACGGTCGGCCTGATGCGCTCGGTGCCACGCCTCGACAAGCCGCGCGTCGGCCGCCTGGCGACGATCGACGGCATGCCGCCGAACCTGCTGGCGCCCCCCGTCGGCTGTCGGTTCCGCCAGCGTTGCCCGATCGCCGAGGAGCGTTGCCGGGAGACGCCGCCGGTTACTCAGGTCACGGATGGCGATGCGACTCACAGTGTCGCCTGCTGGCGCACCGACGAAGCGAAGTCGAGCGCCGCGACGCTCTACGGGATCGAGACAGCGCAGCAGATCGCCAAGGCGCCGCACGGCGAGAAGGTGCTGCTCAAGGTCGATGGGTTGAAGCAGTATTTCAACATTTCGCTGCGCCAGGGCCTGACGACCCAACATGTCAAAATTCGTGCCGTCGATGACGTTTCCTTTATTGTGCATGAAGGCGAGACAGTCGGGCTGGTGGGCGAATCCGGTTGCGGAAAGACATCGGCCGGCCGGGCGATCCTGCATCTGAACGACGCGACCGGCGGCACCATTGAGTTCGACGGGGCGCTTCTCACCAAGCGTAATATCGCGGTGGTTCGACGTGATATGCAAGTGATCTTCCAGGACCCGTTCTCGTCGCTCAATCCGCGCATGAAGGTCGGCCAGATTATCGAGGAGCCGGTGAAGGTCCACAAGCTGCGCCCCGACAAGGCGTCGCGTCGGGCCCGGGTCGCCGAACTGCTGACCCAGGTCGGACTCTATCCCTATATGGCCGACCGCTATCCGCACGAACTGTCGGGCGGACAACGCCAGCGAGTCGGCATTGCGCGCGCCCTGGCGCTCGAGCCGCGCCTGATCATCTGCGACGAGCCGGTCTCGGCGCTCGATGTCTCGGTGCAGGCGCAGATCATCAACCTGCTCGAGGATTTGCAGCGCGAATTCGGCCTGGCCTATGTTTTCATCGCCCACGATCTGGCGGTGGTCCGTCATATCTCGCATCGTGTGATTGTGATGTATCTCGGCAAGATCATGGAAGTCGGGCAGGGCGACGCGCTGTATGCCAATCCGCAGCATCCCTATACCAAGGCGCTGCTCGATGCCGTGCCGGTGCCGGATCCAGCCCTCGAGCGCAACCGGCAACGGATCATCCTCGAAGGCGATTTGCCGTCGCCGTTAAACCCGCCGTCAGGTTGTGTCTTCTCGACGCGTTGTCCGATGGCTATCGACGAATGCCGCGCCGCGGTTCCAGAATTGCACCTGATGGCGGACGGCCACGGTGTGTCCTGTATCCGCGTCGGGGAGTAACCGGCCATGTTGCGATATGTAGTGCACCGCCTGTTGCTGATGATCCCGACGCTGGTTGGCGTCGCGGTACTGGTCTTTCTGGTGCTTCGGGTCGTGCCGGGAGATATTGTCGTGGCCAAGATGACCGCTGATGGCGGTGTCTTCACCGAAGAGCAAATCCAGCAGGAGCGTGAGCGGCTGGGCCTCGCTGACCCTTTGCCAATCCAGTTCACCCGCTACATGACTGGCCTGGTGCAGGGCGATCTAGGTATTTCGCTGTGGACTGAACGGCCGGTCGCTCAGGAAATCTCGGCCCGCATCGGCGTGTCGTTCGAACTGGCGATCGTATCGACAATCCTCGCGATCATTATTGCCTTTCCACTTGGTACCTTGTCGGCGCTCTATCGTAGCACCTGGTTCGACTATGCCATACGGCTGATCACGATTGGTGGTCTCGCCGTGCCATCCTTCTGGCTCGGCATGTTGATTGTCATGGGATTGTTGCTGACTGTCGGCAGGCTGCCGCCGCTTGGTGCGGTCAGTTTTTTTGCCGATCCCCTGGTCAATCTTAGCCAAGTGTTCTGGCCGGCGCTCTCTGTCGGTTATCGCTACTCGGCGGTGGTTACGCGCATGTTGCGATCGTCGATTCTGGAGGTTCTGTCGGAGGACTATATCCGCACGGCGCGCGCCAAGGGCCTGCTCGAAAGAGTCGTCATCATCAAGCATGCCATGCGCAACGCGCTGCTACCAACGGTGACAGTAATAGGCCTCGAATTTGCCTTCCTGCTCGGTGGTCTCGTCGTTACCGAGCAGGTGTTCAATATTAACGGTATCGGCAAGATGTTCGTCGATGCGGTGGTTCTTAACGATCTGACGATGCTGCAGGGGCTGGTGCTGATTGTTGCAACCGGGTTCGTGATTGTGAATCTGCTGGTGGATCTGCTCTACGCCGCCCTCGATCCGCGCATTCGCTACCAGTCGTGATCCTCGAAGCGAAACGATAACCGGGAACATGACCATGAGCATTCAGGTAGCTGCCCAATTACAGGCAGCGGTAGATCAGGACGACGACGATGCCGCCGTTGGTGGAGCTAAGCCGCACCGTCGTACGGTCCTTGATTTTGTACGTCAGCAGCCACTCGGCACGGTCGGCTTTTTTATCATTGTCGTCATGTTCCTCGCCGCCATTTTTGCACCGCAAGTCGCGCCGCACGACCCGGAGTATGTCGATTTTATGGCCTCACCGGCGCTCGGCGCTGGCTATATGTCGGCGGAGCATCTGCTTGGCGCCGATGCTTTTGGACGCGATATTCTCTCGCGACTGATATTCGGTGCGCGGACGGCGCTGTCGGTCGGCTTCATCTCGGCCTCCTTTGGCTGTTCGATCGGCGCCGTCATCGGCACGATATCAGCCTTTGCCGGCGGCAAGGTCGACATGGCCATACAGCGTTTCATTGATATTATGCTGTCCTTCCCGATTATCGTGTTGGCGATTATTGTCTTAGCCGTCATCCCGAAGAACGTCGTTCTCGGTATAGACATTAATGTTATTGTTGCGGTTTCGATTCCGTTCATCCCAAAAGTGGCTCGGGTGATACGCGCGGCAGCGCTGAGTATCGTTACGCTGCCCTATATCGACGCGGCGCGGGCGGCGGGCTATACGTCGCGGCGAATTGTTTTCCGCCATATCCTGCCCAACGTCGCCGCGCCCTTTCTGATCATGGTGACGGCATATATTGGCCAGGCGATCCTGCTAGAGGCGAGTCTCTCGTTCCTCGGCCTTGGCGTCGTCGAGCCGACGCCGTCCTGGGGTCTGATGCTGTCGGGTGTCAATGCTGACTACTATCTCACCGCGCCGTGGATGATCATATTCCCCGGACTCGCGGTTACTCTGGCGGTGTTTTCCTTCAACCTGCTTGGCGATAGCCTGCGCGACTGGCTCGATCCCAAACTGAAGCTGTAACCGCCCTATTGGACATAGTCTGATTAATTGGGGGCGAGCTGGCAGAGTCAAAGCAAATCGAACCAATTTCCAAAAGCAGAACCGCGCTTCCGTGACGGGCGAATAGCTGTCCCTTCTATATATTCTGTCCGCCGCAGAAATCCTTGGATACACGATTAATGTCAGTCGGCACGAGCTAGCGTATCCCACTCTTGCACGAGGCTTAGGTCGTTAGGGTGAATGGAAAAATAGAAGGGGCAAGATTCCCGGTTCCCCTTGTCCACGAATAGATTTCCCTGCTCCGATCAAGAATTTCCCTGTTACCTTGAAATTATTCCCTGTTATTAATTTTTGGGAAATTGTGGCCAGCCCATTGAATTCACCACTGAAAAATGATTCTAGAAGGTCGGAGTCGGCTGAAAAGTGTAAAAATTCTCTGTTCTTTCCCTGTTAAACAGGGAAATTCGGCAGAGACGGGTTTGCACCAGACTGCGTCCACCGCCAGACTTTTTCTTTTAGGCCAAACACATAGTGTTTTAGAGGCCAAAAAGAACGATTCACGAACTGAATGTTCTGAAGCGGTTTTGTAAACATTAAGTTCGATCGTGCCCTCCCGTGGATCGCCACCACATTGGGACATTCCGGACATAAGCACACACCAGACGAGTATCTGCAGGTGCACGGCTATCGCGATGCCATCGGCTTCATGGTTCGGCTGATGTGGCGCCTGGCCGAGGCCGCCCCGACGGTCGATCAGCTTAGAACGTGTCTTCGGGTGGTTATCAACACCTTAATGGCCTGTACAGCGGTTCGATCTCTAGTTAAATACCGATAATCCTAAAATCGTTCGCCTGCGTACCGGTCGAGTTCGCCGACAAACCGTGAGCCCCATGAGCATCGTTAAAGTTGAAACTCAGAATAAACGACGCGCCCGCTATTTGACGCTTGCCGACGATCTGGCGGAAGACATCGCCGCTGGGAAATATGCGGTCGGTTCCATGCTGCCGAGCGAAGCCGAGTTATGCGAGCGCTACGATGTCAGCCGATTCACCGTGCGCGAGGCGATAAAGCAAATTCAGGTGGTCGGGCTGGTATCGACGCGCCAAGGCCTTGGCACCCGCGTCGAGCAAATGGACGAGGCGCGCCATTTCAGCTTGTCGCTGAAATCAATCGACGAAGTCGAACAACATGGTCACC
>JBLHHE010000093.1:0-7301 GCA_047616465.1 Alphaproteobacteria bacterium | reverse complement strand
GATCATCTCGGTCGTGATGGTCCTTTGTGCGCTCGGCGTGGCCTATTTCATGAAGCAGGCCTATGCCTCGGCAACGCCGGAGGAATTTTTCGCTCCTTTCCTCATCCTTTTCCTGATCCTGTTCGCAGCAACGGGGATCGGCAATGGATCGACCTTCCGCACCATCGCCGTGGTGTTTGACAAAGTGCAGGCGGGGCCGGTGCTGGGGTGGACCTCAGCGGTTGCGGCCTATGGCGCCTTTATCATCCCGCAAGTGTTCGGCGAGCAGATCAAGGCAACGACGCCGGAGCTTGCGCTCTACGGATTCGCTGCCTTTTACGCCGTCTGCATCGTCATCAACTGGTGGTTCTATCTGCGCAAAAACGCATACGTGAAAAATCCGTAGGAACCCAGCGACCGTAAACCATCTCTTCGATCACGCTTACCGGCGCCCAACAGCGCCGGACTAAATGGGAGCAAGTTATGAGTTTGTTACTTGACCGATTAAACTTCTTCACCAGCAAAAATACCGAGAAGTTCGCCAACGGCCATGGCATCACAACCCAAGAGGATCGCGGTTGGGAAGAGGCCTACCGGCAGCGCTGGCAGCACGACAAGATTGTGCGCTCGACCCATGGCGTGAATTGCACGGGCTCATGCTCGTGGAAAGTTTACGTCAAGGGCGGCATCGTCACCTGGGAAACCCAGCAGACCGACTATCCGCGTACCCGGCCCGACCTGCCGAACCATGAACCGCGCGGCTGTTCGCGCGGCGCCAGCTATAGCTGGTATCTCTATTCGGGCAACCGGGTAAAATATCCGCTGGTGCGCTCCCGCCTCATCAAGTTGTGGCACGAGGCGCGGGCAACGTTGCCGCCGGTCGCCGCGTGGAAATCGATCGTCGAGGATCCCGCTAAACGCGCCTCCTATACGAAAAAACGCGGCCATGGCGGGTTTGTGCGCGCCGAGTGGGACGTGGTCACCGAGATCATCGCCGCCGCCAACGCCTATACCGCCAAGACCTATGGTCCCGACCGGGTTATCGGCTTCTCGCCGATCCCGGCGATGTCGATGGTCTCGTACGCGGCCGGCTCGCGTTATCTGTCGCTGCTCGGCGGCGTGTGCATGTCGTTCTACGACTGGTATTGCGACCTGCCGCCAGCCTCGCCGCAAACCTGGGGCGAACAAACCGATGTGCCGGAATCGGCCGACTGGTTCAATTCCGGTTTCCTGATGCTGTGGGGCTCGAATGTGCCGCAGACGCGCACCCCCGACGCTCACTTCTTTACCGAAGCACGTTATCGCGGCGCCAAGGCGGTGGTCGTGTCGCCCGATTACAGCGAAGCTTCGAAATTCGCCGATCTGTGGCTGAACCCCAAGCAGGGCACCGATTCGGCGCTTTCGATGGCGATAGGCCATGTCATTCTACGCGAATTCCACATCGATCGGCAGACCGAGTATTTCACCGATTATTGCCGGCGTTACACCGACATGCCGATGCTGGTGCGTCTGGTTAAACAGGGCGACCATTACGTGCCCGAGCGTCTGCTACGCACATCCGACTTCGACGGGGCATTGGGCGAGACCAACAACACCGAATGGAAGACCGTCGCGCTCGACCGCAACTCCGGCGACGTCGTGGTGCCCCAAGGCTCGGTCGGCTTCCGCTGGGGCGAACAGGGCAAATGGAATCTCGACAGCAAAGACGCCAGCGGTAGCGAGATCGACCTGCGGTTGACCCAGATCGGCGAAAACGATCACGACGAAGTCGCCGAGGTCGGGTTCCCCTATTTCGGCAACCGCAAGCACGATCATTTTAAGGGCACCGAACATAGCGATGTGCTGGTGCGCCGCGTGCCGGCCAAGACCATGGCCCTGGCCGACGGCGAGGCGTTGGTCGCCACCGTCTTCGATCTGTTTGTCGCCAATTATGGCGTCGACCGCGGTTTGGGCGGCGGCGATGTGGCCGCCTCGTACGATGAAAATATCCCCTACACCCCGGCCTGGGCCGAGGCGATCACCGGCGTGCCGGCGAAAAACATCATCCAGGTAGCGCGCGAATTCGCCGGCAATGCGGAAAAGACCGAAGGGCGCTCGATGGTCATCCTGGGGGCCGGAATCAACCACTGGTACCACATGGATATGAATTACCGGGGCATCATCAATATGCTGGTGATGTGCGGATGCGTGGGTAAATCGGGCGGCGGCTGGTCGCACTATGTGGGACAGGAAAAGCTGCGCCCGCAGACCGGCTGGCAACCGCTGGCGTTCGCTCTCGACTGGAATCGCCCGCCGCGCCACATGAACTCGACCTCTTTCTGGTACGCCCATACCGACCAGTGGCGCTACGAGACCCTGGGCGTCGACGAGATTCTGTCGCCGACGGCGCCGGAAGGACCGTGGGACGGCGCGCTGATCGACTACAACGTTCGCGCCGAGCGCATGGGCTGGCTGCCTTCCGCGCCGCAACTCCAGACCAATCCGCTCGATGTCGGCCGCGCCGCGGCGCAGTCCGGCGCCGACGTCAAAGACTATGTCGTCGATCGGCTCAAGAACGGCGAATTGAAAATGTCGTGCGAGGACCCGGACGATCCGGCGAACTGGCCGCGCAATCTGTTTGTCTGGCGCTCAAATCTGCTCGGATCGTCGGGCAAGGGTCACGAATATTTCCTTAAGCATCTGTTGGGCACCAACCATGGCGTGCAAGGCAAGGATCTGGGCGAGGACGGTCTGCAGAAGCCGAGCGAGGTCGCCTGGCACGACGAGGCGCCGGAAGGAAAGCTCGACCTGCTGGTAACGCTGGATTTTCGCATGTCGACGACCTGCGTCTATTCCGACATCGTTTTGCCGACCGCCACCTGGTACGAGAAGAACGACCTCAACACGTCCGACATGCATCCCTTCATCCATCCGCTGACCGCAGCGGTGGACCCGGTGTGGGAGAGCAAGAGCGACTGGGAAATCTACAAGGCGATCGCCAAGAAATTTTCCGAGGTGGCGCCCGAAGTGCTGGGCGTCGAAACCGATGTGGCGCTGGTGCCGATCCTGCACGACACACCGGGCGAAATCGCCCAGGCGTTCGACGTCAAGGATTGGAAAAAGGGCGAGATCGATCCGATACCCGGCAAGACCATGCCGCAGATCGTGGCCATCGAGCGCGACTATCCCAATCTCTACAAGCGGTTTACCGCGCTTGGCCCGCTGATGGACAAACTCGGCAACGGCGGCAAGGGCATTAGCTGGAACACCGAGGTTGAGGTGGATCTGCTACGCGAGTTGAACGGCGTGGTGACGGAAGACGGGCCGACCCAGGGCATGGCGCGCATCGAAACCGACATCGATGCATCCGAGGTTATCCTGATGCTGGCGCCCGAAACCAATGGCGAGGTCGCGGTCAAGGCCTGGCAGGCGCTGGAGAAGAATACCGGACGCGAACACGCGCATCTTGCGGCCCCCAAGGAAGACGAAAAAATACGCTTCCGCGATGTCGTCGCCCAGCCGCGTAAAATCATATCGTCGCCGATCTGGTCCGGCATCGAGTCAGAGGACGTTTGCTACAACGCCGGCCATACCAACGTTTATGAGCATATTCCCTGGCGTACGCTGACCGGCCGCCAGCAGCTTTATCAGGACCATCTATGGATGCGCGCCTTCGGCGAAGGCTTCTGCGTCTACCGTCCGCCGATCGACACCAAGACGGTGAAGCCGATCATCGACAAGAAGGACAACGGCTCACCGCAGATCGTGTTGAACTTCATCACGCCGCACCAGAAGTGGGGCATTCACTCGACCTATACCGACAACCTGCTGTTGCTGACCCTGTCGCGCGGCGGCCCCATCGTGTGGCTGTCCGAAGTCGACGCGCAGAAAGCCGGCATTGTCGATAACGACTGGATCGAGGCCTACAACATCAATGGCGCGCTGGTCGCCCGGGCCGTTGTCTCGCAACGGATCAAGGAAGGTACGCTGTACATGTATCACGCTCAGGAAAAGATCGTGAATATGCCCGGCTCGGAAGTAACCGGAAATCGCGGTGGCATCCATAATTCGGTGACCCGCGCGGTGCTGAAGCCGACCCACATGATCGGCGGTTACGCGCAACTGTCCTACGGTTTCAATTACTACGGCACGGTCGGTTCCAACCGCGACGAATTCGTCATCGTCCGCAAGCTTGAAAATGTTGATTGGCTGGAAGGCCCGGCCGAGGATTTAACGGAGGCCGCCCAATGAAAATCCGCGCGCAAATCGGTAAAGTACTGAACCTGGATAAATGCATCGGCTGTCACACCTGCTCGGTTACCTGCAAGCAGGTTTGGACCAACCGCGAGGGCATGGAATACGCCTGGTTCAACAATGTCGAGACCAAACCGGGCATCGGTTACCCGAAAGATTGGGAGAACCAGAAGCGCTGGAATGGCGGCTGGACCCGCAAGGCCTCCGGCGCTATTGAGCCTAAGATGGGCGCCAAGTGGCGCATCCTGGCCAAGATATTCGCCAATCCCGATCTGCCCGAGATCGACGATTATTACGAGCCCTACACCTTCGATTACGAGCATCTGCAGACGGCGCCGGAGAGCAAAGCGATGCCGACTGCCCGGCCGCGCTCGCTGATAACCGGCGAACGGATGGAAAAGATCGAATGGGGGCCGAACTGGGAAGAAATTCTCGGCGGTGAGTTCGCCAAGCGCTCGAAGGACTACAATTTTAGAGACATCGAGAAGGAGATTTACGGCGAGTTCGAAAACACCTTCATGATGTACCTGCCGCGCCTGTGCGAGCATTGCCTCAATCCGACCTGCGTCGCCGCCTGTCCCTCGGGCGCCATCTACAAACGCGAAGAAGACGGCATCGTTCTGATCGATCAGGAGAAATGCCGTGGCTGGCGCATGTGCGTATCGGGCTGTCCCTATAAGAAGATCTATTACAATTGGTCGTCGGGTAAGTCGGAGAAATGCACCTTCTGCTACCCCCGCATCGAGGCCGGCGAGCCGACGGTCTGTTCCGAGACCTGCGTCGGGCGCATCCGCTACCTTGGCGTCCTGCTGTACGATGCCGACCGCATCGAAGAAGCCGCGTCGACCGAGGACGAGCAGGATCTCTATCAGGCGCAGCTCGACATCTTCCTCGACCCCAACGATCCCGAGATAATCGCCCAGGCGCGCCGTGACGGCGTGCCCGAAGCCTGGCTGGAAGCCGCGCGCAACTCGCCGGTGTGGAAAATGGCGATGGACTGGAAGGTCGCCTTCCCGCTGCATCCCGAATACCGCACCCTGCCGATGGTCTGGTACGTACCGCCGCTGTCGCCGATCCAATCGGCGG
This sequence comes from Alphaproteobacteria bacterium, assembly GCA_047616465.1. Taxonomy (GTDB): domain Bacteria; phylum Pseudomonadota; class Alphaproteobacteria; order UBA6615; family UBA6615; genus JABDJY01. Next base: position 2,003 of record JBLHHE010000093.1, on the reverse strand, counting down.
CGGACGCCGGAAAAATCGGCGTCGACGGCGATATCCCCGATGTGCGCTCGCTGCGCATTCCGGTGCGCTACCTCGCCAACCTTCTAACCGCGGGCAAGGAGGAACCGGTTATCACGGCGCTCGAACGGATGATGGGGATGCGCGGCTACATGCGCGCCAAGACCATCGACGGGTTTATCGATGAAGCGATCGCCAAACGGGTCGGGCTGACCCCGGCCCAGATCGAAGAGATGTACCACGTCATGGCGATCGCCAATTACGAGGACCGGTTCGTTATTCCGACCGCCCATCGCGAGGTCGCCGAAGACGCCTTCGACATTCGCGGTTCGTGTGGTTTCAGCTTCGGCAATGGCTGTTCGGGCGGCACGTCGGAGACCAATTTGTTCGGCACGCCGCGAAAGAAAACCGTGCAAACCCCGTCGGAGGTATTCTAATGGCGAAGACATTCAAGGTGTTGTCGGCGCTGCTGTCCTATCCGACCGCGGAACTGCAAGCCGCCGTGACTGAGTTCGGCGCCGTGCTTGTGAGCGAAAATCTAGTGCCGAAACCGGACCGCCAGGCGCTGGCGCCGCTGATCGCGCAAATCGCCGAGGTCGACCTTTACGAATTGCAGGAACGCTACGTTCTGTTGTTCGACCGCACCCGCTCGCTGTCGCTGCACATCTTCGAGCATATCCACGGAGAGAGCCGCGATCGCGGGCAGGCGATGATCGATCTTGCGGAACTTTACCACCGCAACGGTATGGCTATTTCGGCGCGCGAATTACCCGACTATCTGCCGTTGTTTCTCGAATTTCTCTCGACCCAGTCCGAGGCCGAAGCGCGCGAATTGCTCGAGCAACCGCTCCATATAATTTCCGCGCTGGCGACCCGGTTGGTGCGGCGCGAAAGCATCTACGCTGCGGCGTTGCGCGCCCTCGAGGCCGTCGCCCGAAGCAAGCCTGAAGCGGTGGCGTTGAAGGCGCTTCTGGATGAGGCGGAGGACGATCCGAACGATCTCGCCGCGCTCGACGCTATTTGGGAAGAAGAGGCGGTGACCTTCGGCCCCGGGGCGATGGGAGATGACAATTGTCCCAATGTTTCCGAAATGCTAGCCCGTATGGGTGACGATCCGGTGGTGGATAAAGTGGATAAGAAAGAGGAGCCGGTGTGATGGCAAATTATCTCAACAGTCTCATCTTCGGTATCTATCCTTATATCGCGCTGGTGGTGTTGGCGGTCGGGACCATCGTGCGCTACGACCGGGAGCCCTATACGTGGCGCTCGGGATCAAGCCAGCTATTACGCCGCAAGCAATTGATCTGGGGCTCGGTGCTGTTCCATGTCGGCATCTTGGTGATCTTCTTCGGTCACCTTGTCGGACTGCTCACGCCGATCGAATTGTTCGATTTTCTCGGCATCAGCCACGGCTTCAAGCAAATTCTCGCCATCGTCATGGGCGGCATCGCCGGCATTATCGCGTTGGCGGGCGCAACGCTGTTGCTGCACCGCCGGCTATTCGATGCGCGAGTACGGGCGACATCGAGCTTCGGCGACAAAGCTATCCTTATTCTGATTTACCTCCAGCTGGTGCTCGGCGTGGCGACCATCTTCATCTCCGCCCAACATCTCGATGGCGGCGAAATGGTCAAATTCATGACCTGGGCGCAGGGTATATTCACCTTCCAGATCGGCGCGGCCGCCTATGTCGCAGAGGTTCATTGGATATTCAAACTGCACCTCTTCCTCGGTCTGACGATATTTCTGGTTTTTCCCTTTACCCGGCTGGTCCACATGCTAAGCGCACCGCTGCGTTACATCTGGCGGCCCGGCTATCAGGTGGTGCGAACCCGCCGCAAAGGAGGGGTCCGGTCCGTTCGGGCTCCGGCCGAATAGGAGGCGATCATGGAACAGGTCAGCGTCAACGATATCGAGATACCGGTGGCTGCCATCGCCGCGGAGTGCCAGAACCATCCGGCGGAAAGCGCCGAGATGGCGCGCCACGAGGCGGTGCGGTCGCTGGT
>JBLHHE010000092.1:0-7360 GCA_047616465.1 Alphaproteobacteria bacterium | reverse complement strand
TACAATCCCGTTGGACCCCTGCAGGCTTTCGCGCCGGTGCTTGAAAATCTACCCTTCCAGGTCAATGAATTTTCGCTCGCCAACTACACGATGATGCGCGACCGCGGTGTTGAATGGATGAGCGCGATTCCGGTGTTCCTGAACCGCGCCTTCCGGCACGGCTCGCTCTATGTGCGCCGCGATAGCGACCTCACCCACCCGTCGGATTTGCGCGGCAAGACGATTGGCGCCCGGGAATATACTCAGACCGCCGGCGTCTGGTGGCGAGGCACCATGATCGATGAGTACGATCTGCATTGGAGCGATCTCAACTGGGTCGCCGGACCGATACAGCGCTTCACGCCCCCCGATGAGGCGGCGGTGCAAACGGTCGATGGCGATTTGGAACAGATGGTGATCGACGGCAAGATCGACGCCTTCCTCGCCCCCTTCACAGAGGACGGCAAGAAACCGCAGGACGAACGGCAGCTCCGCCCGTTACTGCCCGACACCGAAACCGCCGAGCGCGATTATTTCGCCCGCACCGGGATTTATCCCCTGAACCACGCCGTGGTGATCCACGAGACTTGCCTCGCCCAACACCCGGCGGCGCCGAAAGCGCTGTTCGAGGCTTATTGCGCCAGCAAGAAGCAGTTTTACACCGAGGGCGGAAATCTAGACCCGTGGGGCGATCCGGCGGGCGATGATCCCATACCCTTTGGTCTGACCGAAAAAAACCGCGAGATCGTCGGGACGCTGTGGCGCTATTTGTTCGAGCAAAAACTCATTAGCCGGATCCCCGATATAGATCCGTTATTCGTCGACGGAGCCGCCGACTTTGTGGACGCGTAAGGGGACAAGACCGATAGCGGGCCTAAGAATGACCTGACCGCCTTAACCAGCCACACCTTCCCTACAATTTACAAACCCGCCGAATTCGGGTTTCCTAGGCCCCATGACAACAGCAACCACACACAAGTTACCGCCACCGGTGCTTGAGACGCCCACCGCTTGGCTGGGCAGGGACATGGCGGCGGTGCCCGAACGCTGGCTGGTGCAGCTTTCCGATTCACAAATCGCTGAGCTGGAGAGTGCGGCGCAGCGATTTCTCGACAGCGGCACGGAAATCGGTGAAATGTGCCGTGACGATTTTCCCTTGCCAGCATTCGGTGCGCATCTAGCCGAGCTGCAAAAAACCTTGATCTCGGGGATCGGTTTCCAGCTATTGCGCGGCCTGCCTGTGGCGGACTATTCGCCGGAAATGATAGCGACGATCTTCTGCGGTGTCGGCGCGCATCTGGGCAAAGCGCGCTCGCAGAACGCAATGGGTCATTTGCTGGGCCATGTACGCGATGTTGGCGCCGATCTAAACGACCGCAACGTTCGCATCTACCAAACGGCCCGTCGGCAAACCTTTCACACCGATTCATCCGACGTCGCCGGACTGTTATGCATCCATCAGTCCATGGAAGGCGGCGATTCCCTGCTGGTCAGTTCGGTATCGATCTATAACGAGATGCAACGGCGGCGCCCCGACCTGGTGCCGCTGCTGTTCGAGCCCATCGCCACGGACCGGCGCGGCGAAGTTCCGACGGGCGAAAAGCCCTATTTCGAAATTCCCATCTTCAATTGGCACGAAGGGTATCTGAGCGCGTTGTATCAACGCCAGTATGTCGACAGCGCCCAGAAGGTTCCCGGCGCGCCGCCGCTCAGCGAAAAGAAAATCGAGGCGCTCGATCTGCTCGACATCCTAACGAACGATCCGGCGTTGAACTTTTCACTGCGGCTGGAACCGGGCGACATGCAGTTCGTCCACAATCATACTCTGATGCACGACCGCACGGAGTTTCACGACTGGCCCGCCCCAAAACCGAGACGTCACCTGCTTCGCCTATGGCTATCGATTCCCGGCGACCGGCCGCTACCCGAGGTTTATAAGCAACGCTACGGCTCGGTTACCATCGGCGATCGCGGCGGCATCATCACACCCCACACCAAGTTGACCTTGCCGATTGATATTGAATAAGCAGGGCAATCGCCGCGCTAAAGCGTGAGTCTCGGCAGGAAGAGAGCTATCGAGGGGAAAAAGATCAAAAGCGCGGCGCGGACCAGGTCGGCGACAAAGAAAGGCGCAATGCCGCGAAAAATAGTCCCGTTGGAAACATCCTGGAGTACCGAACTCAGTACGAATACGTTCATCCCGATCGGCGGCGTAATCAGTCCGATTTCGATGACAACCACCACGATGATTCCGAACCAGACCAGATCGAAGCCCAGGCCTTCGACGACGGGAAACAGTATCGGAACCGTCAGCAACATCATCGCCAGACTGTTTAGAAACATGCCCAGAACAAGGTAGCCCGCAAGAATGATGAGCATGATGCCGATGGGGGCAATCGTGAGGCCGTTAATAAAATCGACCAGCAGCCGCGGCAGGCCGGCGACATTGATGAAACTGGAAAAGACGATGGCACCGATGAGCACCATGAAGAGCATCGCGGTTGTCTTGGTGGTCTCGACAAGAACATCAACAAGATCGGCCAAGCTCAACCGGCCCCGGCTAATGGCGAATAGAAAGCCACCGGCGGCGCCAATACCCGCCGCCTCTGTCGGTGTGAAAACACCGAAGGTGATGCCACCCATGATGACGAGAAACAGGAACAGAACGCCCCAGACACTTGCCAGCGCACGCAAACGCCCGGGCCAGTCGATGCGCTCGCCGGGCGGCGCCGCATCGGGACGTATCCGGCTGATCACGGCGATCACGACGATATAAAGGCCGATCGAGAGAAGGCCGGGCACGATGCCGGCGACAAAGAGCTCGCCGATATCGGTCTCTGTGATCGTGCCATATATTATCAGCACCGTGCTGGGCGGGATCATAATCCCCAGCGTTCCGCCGGCGGCAATCGCGCCACTGGCAAGCCAGTCGGCGTAGCCAAACCGGCGCATCGGCGGCATCGAAACCTTGGCCATTGTCGCCACCGTGGCCAGGCTCGAACCCGAAACCGCGCTGAACCCGCCGCACGCCATTACCGTCGCCATGGCAAGACCGCCCCGCAGACGGCCGACAAAAGCATAAGCGGCGTTATAGAGCTCGTCGGACAGCCCTGCCTTGGTAATGAAGTTTCCCATCAGGATGAAAAGCGGCAGGACGGACAGCCCGAAATTCTGGGATGTTGCAAACGAGATTTGGCCAAGGTTCACCCAGGCCGGCCCCCACCCCACGATCGCGGCAAACCCGGCCACACCCACAAGCCCCATGCCAAAGCCGATTGGCAGGCCCAGAAAAAGCAATGCAAACAGGGCAACGAAGCCAATCAGCGAGGCTTCCACTACTCGAATCTCCGGCTGCCCGGCGCCGGCTCTGCCCTGCCTGTCAGGTGGCCCCACGCCTGGGCCAACAGGATAATCGTTGTCAGGGCGCCGCAGGCCGTCATGAGGTAGCCGACCGGCGCGATGGGGATGTGAAACTGCGGCGTGTAGTCGCCATATCCCGCGATACGTTCGGATACCGCCCACAAGCGCCAGGTCATCGCCCCGACAAATGCCGCACTGATGAGCGCGATGCAGACCTGTTGAATACGCCGTCGCAACCCGACGAAATAGCCATCAAAAAGACTAACGGTGACGTGCTGCTGGTCCGCCGTGACGAGCGGAAGCGCGGCGAAAACCACCATCCCCATCATCAGCTCGATGGTCTCGAACCCGCCGGGCAATGGGGCACTGAAGACGTACCTGCCCGTCACATCGACAAATGTCAGCACCATCATCGCGAACAGCAAAAATGCAGAAAGCCAGGCGAGCGGGCGTTCTATGAAACGCCCCCAACGCGGAAGATTATGCGTCGGCACCTCCGTGGCTTTTCGTTGGTCGTCGCTCACGGCTCACCCCTGCAGAAAACGATTGGAAGTGACGGCGCCGGGTGCATATACCGGCGCCGTCGCCAGCTCAAATCAGTTGGACAGAACCTGCTTCACTTCCGCTGCAAGCATTTCAAGGGCGGCCTTTCCGTCGATTCCCTTTTTTGCCACATCCTCGACCCAGCGCTGCTCAAGATCGTCGCTGAAACCACGCAGCTCTTCCATCATTTTTGGCGTCGGCGAATACACTTTTACGCCCAGTTCCGGGTACTTTTTTAGAGCCGCCGCGTCCCGTTCGTCCCAATTGCGGCCAGCCGTACGGGCAATATTTTCACCTGACACTTTGAGGATTGCCGCTTTGTCCTGATCGGGCAGCGCATCCCATGCATTGTCGTTCATGACGAACATAAAAGCAGAGTTGTACAGACCGTTAGGGACTTGCATGTAGTTGCTGAGAAATTTCTGAACCTTGAATTTAAGCGGCGTTTCAGGCGGAAAGAATACGCCGTCGACTGTGCCCTTAGAGACGACCCCGTAAATGTCCGGCGCCGGGACAAACACCGCGGCCACACCAAAAATACTAGCCAGTTCGCGCATGTACCCGCCGGCGACCCGCATCTTCATACCTTTAAGGGTAGACCACTCACCGATCACGGTCTCGCGGGTGTGGATTCCCGCCGGCCCGTGTGAGAATACACCGAGCAACTCTACGCCCTTATATTCGTTGGCGACCCGAAAATGCTTATCGTGAACGCGCCAGTAAGCGATCGAGAGGGCTTCGGCGCTTTCGCCGCGAAGCGGTAACTCGACAATGCGTGAGGTCGTGAAACGTGCCGGCAGATAGCCTGTGGTAGCAAACGAGACGTCGGCAATACCGCCATCGACGGCATCAAATATCTTCGAGCCTCCCGCCAGCGGGGCTGCCGATAACTCAAACTTCACGCGCCCGTTCGTTGCCTGTTCGACCTGTTTTGTCCACGGCACAACCATACTCGCGATGACATTGTGCTTCGGCGATGGCCACATATTGACCCGTAGGGTCGTCTCAGCGCTGGCAACGGAACTCGCTGTCAGCATTCCGGCAATTAGAAATCCCATACTGAATTTTGTTTTCACGTTCATGCTCTGTCTCCCTTTTTATTATTGTTGGATTTTTACAAACATGGTTGATCGGTTACGATCCCTGGTCGGCTCACCTCGCTTCTGGATGCCAGATTTGGTTGCTTAGCGCGCCAATTTTATCGATCTCAAGTTCGACTGTATCACCATCTTCCAGAAAGCGGTCCAGTTCCAGACCGCAACCTCCGCCAACCGTTCCCGATCCCATTACTTCACCTGGGTATAGGGTCGTATCGATCGATATAGCTGCAATGAGGTCTTCGAAGCGGTGATACATCGTGCCCGAATTGCCCCGCGACCATTCTTCTCCGTTGACGCGCGCCAGCATGGTCAGCGCGTACGGGTCGCCGATTTCATCGCCCGTGACGATGCACGGACCGAGCGCATATCCGGTATCGAAATCCTTCGACGCCGCCCCGCCACCCTGGCCGGTTTGGATATTATGGCGCTGAACGTCGCGGGCGGAAAAATCGTTGAGGATGGTGTAACCGAAGATATGGTCTGCGGCCCGCTCCGCCGCGATATCACGTCCCGTGCTGCCGATAACGCAGCCAAGCTCCAGTTCGAAGTCCATCTCGGTGGAAATCGAGGGCCAGCGGATCTCCGCATCCGGCCCGACGACGGCAAGATGGTTACATAAGCGGAAGGTCGGCCGATCGTACCAATGGGGCGGCGGGCCACACTTACCGGCCTTTTCATACGCGGCGTAAGCGGCCTCCGGGTCGGGTTCGTCGGCGGCGATCCGACGATAAATCTGTTCGAACGCCCGCTTGTAGTGGGTCTCAAACAGCAGACTGTCGCGCAGCGTGCGCGGTACCGGCAAGGGCGCCATAAGCCGGATCGAGTCCCGCGACAGCACCGCCGCTTCGGGAGTCGAACCGCCGGCGCCGGCGATTACACTTTGCGCGCGGTCCAGACCTGCGTCGCCCGCCTCTATCAAGGCGAGCATCGAGCGCAGACTGGAATGGTCGTCGGCCGCAGCAAAATCGACAACCCGCTTATCTTGTTCGATCAAGGCGCCCAACCGGTCGGGCGCCGCATCGTCACCGTTATTGAATGTTACCAGGCGCATAATAGCTGTACCTCAGTCGAAGAGCGCGACGGCGCGCGTCCAGCCCGCCGTGCCGCCACGGATCTTGCAGGGAAAGCAGGCGACGACAAACCCTGTCGCCGGCAGAGCCTCGAGATTATGCAGCTTTTCCATGTGGCAATAGGGCTGCTCGATCCCCGCATAATGGCCTTCCCAGATGATCGACGGGTCGTGCGTTTCGGCCCAGCGCTTGGCGGTATGCACGAACGGTGCGTCCCAACCCCAGGCGTCGGTACCGGTGACCCGTACGCCGAGATCGGTCAGATAGAGCGTCGCCTCGCGGCCCATGCCACAGCCGGCGCTGGTATAGTTACTGGTGCCATAGGCGGCACTGGCGCTGGTATTCACCAGCACGATGTCGAGCGGCTGCAAATCATGGCCGGTCCGGGCGAGTTCGGCCGCGACATCGTCGGCGCTGACCACATAGCCGTCATCGAAATGGCGGAAGTCGAGCTTCACACCGGGCCGCATGAACCATTCGAGCGGCATCTCGTCGATCGACGGCATTGGGTTGCCGTCCTTATCGACAGGATGGAAATGCAACGGCGCGTCCACATGGGTGCCGTTGTGCGTCGTCAGGGTGATCGTTTCATAGGCCGACCCCACGCCACCGGGCAAATCGTCGGTATCGAGTCCGGGGTATATATTTGTCCAACGATCAAGCTTGTCGCCATGGTTGAGCATCTCAATCTTCGGCCGCATATGCGGCGGATCGACCTCGGTGACGTCGTCGAGCGCCATCGAAATATCGATGATCCTGCCGGGCAATTGCATAGGCTTCTTCCTTATTGCTTTTTGTCGCTCGCGTCGTGCTTTCCGCAAGGTTATTTCACGTCAACTCAGTCTGGCCGCCCGTCCCTGCATTAGGTCACAAGGTCTGCTCGAAGAAGTCACGCATCATCCGGTACGACTGTTTGCACAGCTTTTCGTCATAGACCTGGACCGGCGGGTTGTTCGCACCCTTGACGCAGAACGAGTGCATGGCGTGGCCGAACATCATGACCTGCCAATCGACCTCGGCCCCGGTCATCTCGGCCTCGAGCGCGTCCATCATCGGTTTCGGTGTCACCGGATCGGCTGAGCCATGGAGCGCCAGCACCCGCCCTTTGATGTTAAGTTTCGTGTCGGGATCGACCGGATTGGGCGCGGTGACGTGGAAGACCACCGTACCTTTGAAGTCGGCGCCGGCGCGAACTTGCTCGAGCGCGAAGCCGCCGCCCATACAAAAGCCGATGGCGCCCATCTTGCCGGCATCGATTAGGCCCAACTTGTTCGCTTCGGCGGTCAGCGCCTCATAGGCGGTGGCGCC
>JBLHHE010000091.1:0-7360 GCA_047616465.1 Alphaproteobacteria bacterium | reverse complement strand
ACGTCATCGGCGTATGGGTGGTTCGCGTGGCTATCGGCTGGCTGGGTTGGCAATTGACCGGATCGGCGTTTTGGTTGGGCGCGCTCGCCGCGGCTGACGCTCTGCCGGTGCTGGTGCTCGGCCCGCTTGGCGGCGTGCTAGCGGACCGGCTGGACCGGCTCAAAATCTGCATCGTCACCCAGGCCGCCCTGAGCGTCGTCGCGGTCATCCTTACCGTGCTGACGGTATCGGGTCTGATGACTATCTGGCTTTTGTTTACATTGGCGCTGGCGCGCGGGATTACGGCCGCCTTCTGGCAGCCTGTGCGCTTGGCGCTGATGCCTAATCTGGTGCCGCGCGCGGAAATCCCCACCGCGATTGCGCTCAATTCGAGCACCTTTCATTCCGCTCAATTTCTCGGGCCCGCGCTGGCCAGCGGCCTGTTGACCCTGGGCGGTCCCTCGCTTGCCTTTGGCTTTAATGTGATCGCTGCCGGCGCCATGGTGGCGGTCTTGCTGGCGATTGATTCCCCCTTGAGGGCGGGCGGCGACCGCAAGCGCGGCAGTGTCCTTGCCGAGATGGTGGACGGCATACGATATGGACTGACCCATGCCGGAATCGGACCGATGCTATTGCTGCTGCTTTTTTTGGGGCTTGGCATTCGGCCCTTGACCGAGTTGCTGCCGGGGTTCGCCGATCTGGTATTCGGCCTCGCGGTCGGCGGCTATTCGACGATGGTCTCGTCGGTGGGGCTCGGCGCGATGTGCGGGGCGGTATGGATGCTGCGTCAGGGCAATCGCGGCGGCATTACGGCAATCGCCTTGCGGTCGGGGCTTTTGGGCGGCGGCGCGGCGTTGCTATTTGCCCTGACCAGCTGGCTTCCTCTGGCGCTGGTCTGCCTAACCGTACTTGGGTTCAGTATGACGAGCGGCGGTATTGCCACCCAGCAATTGGTTCAGCTGTCGGTGCCCGACGAGATGCGCGGCCGGGTCTTGAGCCTGTTCGGTATGGTGTTCCGGGCGGGGCCGGCATTGGGCGCGCTGATCATGGGCTGGATTGCCGATGTGGCCGGCCTGTCCTGGCCGGTTGGTATCGGCGCCGCCTTGGGTCTGATCGCGTATATTATCGCCAGCGGCCACCGGGAACGGTTGCAAGCCCTGCTGGAGGTGACCGATGAGGCGCCCGATAAACCAGCCGGGGGCGGCGATATAGCCGCGGCGCCGACCGAACGCCCTGCGGAATAATGTCTCGTAGGCGATTATCCGAACCGGAATGTGCTAGAAAGCCCGTCTGATGTTTACGGATAACGTTGATTTATGACCGAAACAAAGCGCCAACGCGGAATTATCGATCGCGGCGTCCTGGCCGAGGAGATTGCCACCCTCCGGGCGGCGGCGCGCGACGATGTCGGCCGCCGCAAGGTCGTTCTCGAGCGGTTGCGGGTGGCGCTGGAGGCCGGCCAGGCCGAAGTTCGCAGCCAGTTCGAGGCCGGCCGGACGAGCGGCACGCGGGCGGCGGCCAATCTGACATTCCTGTTCGACCAACTTATCCGCGTTGCGCACGACGTTGCCGCTGCGGAATATCCGTCGGCCAACCCGACCAGCGCCGACCGTCTCGCCATTGCCGCCGTGGGCGGATATGGGCGCGGCGAACTGGCGCCCTTTTCCGATGTCGATCTGCTGTTCCTGTTTCCCTACAAGCAGACGCCGCGCGGCGAGCAAGTGGTCGAGTATATTTTGTACCTGCTGTGGGATCTTGGCGTCAAAGTCGGTCATTCGACACGGTCGATCGATGATTGCGTGCGCCTCGCCAAGCAGGATCTCACGATCCGCACGGCGCTTCTCGAGGCTCGTTTTCTGTGGGGCGATCAAGCCCTGTTTCTGGATTTTCGCAAGACCTTCCAAGACCGCGTCGTCACCGGGACCGCGGTCGAATTCGTCGACGGCAAGCTGGCGGAGCGCGATGCCAGGCACAAAAAGCTGGGCGATAGCCGCTATCTCGTCGAGCCCAACGTTAAAGACGGCAAGGGTGGTTTGCGCGATCTGCAGACGTTGTTCTGGATCGCCAAATACACCCACCAGGTCGACAATGTCAGCGACCTGGTCGCCCATGGTGTCCTGTCGGAGGGCGAGGCGCGCAATTTCGCCAAGGACCATAACTTTCTGTGGACCGTGCGCTTCGAGCTACACTATCTGGCGGGGCGCGCCGAAGAGCGTCTGACCTTCGATCTGCAAACGCGCTTGTCCGAGCGCATGAATTACACCGACCGGGCGGGCGCCAGCGGCGTCGAACGGTTCATGAAGCACTATTACCTGGTGGCCAAGGACGTGGGCGATTTGACCCGCATTTTCTGTGCGTCGATCGAAGCCGATAATATGCGCAAACCCCTCATCCGGCTGCCGCGGTTTGGCCGGCCACGCGATCTCATGGGCTTTAATCTCGACCGCGACCGCCTGACGGTCAGCGACGATCAGATGTTCGCCCGCGATCCGGTGGCGATGATACGCCTGTTCTACGTCGGCCAGCGCCAGGGCCTGGATATCCATCCCCATGCGCTGCGGCTGGTGACGCAGAATTTGCGCAAGATCGGCGCGAAAGTCCGCAAAGATCCCGAGGCGAACCGCCTGTTCATCGATATTTTGACATCGCCCGACGAGCCGGAAATGGCCCTGACCCGCATGAACGAAGCGGGTGTCTTTGGGCGTTTCCTGCCCGATTTTGGCAGGGTCGTCGGCCAGACCCAGCACGACATGTATCATGTATATACGGTCGATGAACATACCATTCAGGCCATCGGGCTTCTGGCCTCAATCGAACGCGGCGAGCAGCGCACTCAGCATCCGGTGGCGAGCGAATTGTTGCCGACCATCGGTTCGCGCCGCGCGCTCTATGTTGCCGTTTTGCTGCACGATATTGCCAAGGGGCGCGGCGGCAACCATTCAGAACTTGGCGCCGACGTGGCCCGCAAGATCTGCCCGACTCTGGGGCTCAGCGACGAGGAGACGGAAACTGTCGAGTGGTTGGTCCGCCAACATCTGGCTTTCAGCGACGTGGCGCAGAAACGCGACCTATCGGATAGCAAAACCATCAGTGACTTCGCCGAGTTGGTACAGTCGCTCGAACGGCTGCGCCTGCTGCTGTGCCTGACAGTTGTCGATATGCGCGCCACCGGGCCGAACGTTTGGAACAACTGGAAAGCCGAGCTGCTGCGCGAATTGTACAATGCGACCGAGGACGTATTGTCCGGCGGCCTGTTGACCGATGCCCGCTCTACCCGCGTCGAGGCTGCCAGGGAGGCCTTGCAGGCCCGCCTTACCGACTGGCCGGCGGCCGATTTCGAAGCCCAGTTGGGGCGGGGCTATCCTGGCTATTGGCTGACATTTGACGAAGAGACGTTGGAGCGCCAGGCGCGCCTGATGCGGGCGGCCGAAGCGGAAGCGCGGCCCCTGACTGTCGAGAGCCGCGTCGCGCGCGATCTCGATGTGACCGAAGTGACGATCTACACCCAAGATCATCCCGGATTGTTTTCGCGCATTTCCGGGGCGTTCGCCGCCGTTGGCGCCAGTATCGTCGATGCCAAGGTGTTCACCACGCCTGAAGGCATGGCGCTGGACGTGTTCTGGTTGCAGGATGCAAACGAGCGGGCCTTTGCCCAACCGGCGGCGTTGGCGCGCATGTCGGTGCAGATCGAGCGGGCGCTGGCCGGCGAAATGAAGCGTGACGAAGCCCATACCGAGGGCACCTTCGTGGCGGCGCGCACCCGTGTCTTTACCGTGGCGCCGCGGGTCATCATCGACAATCAGGCGAGTGCGACCCACACGGTGATCGAGATTAATGGCCGCGACCGTCCGGGGTTCCTCTATTCTGTGACCCGCGCGCTGTATTCGCTTTCGCTACAAATCTCGTCGTCGAAAATATCGACCTATGGCGAGCGCGCGGTAGATGTTTTCTACGTCAAGGATGGCTTCGGCATGAAGGTGACCCACGAAGACCGCGCGGAGAAAATTCGCGCAGCCTTGCTCGAGGCGATCAACGAAATTGACGAGGGGCAGGACCAGCGCCCGGCGGCGGCTGAGTAGGTCCTGACCGGGACATGGCGCTATTTAGATCGATTGCCACCGTCGGCGGCTGGACCATGGGCAGCCGGGTATTGGGATTTGTTCGCGATATTCTGATCGCGAGTCTGCTCGGGGCGGGTCAGGTCACCGACGCCTTTTTCGTGGCGCTACAGTTACCAAACATCTTCCGGCGGCTGTTCGCTGAAGGGGCGTTCAACGCCGCGTTTGTGCCATTGTTTGCCGGCGAGTTGACCCAGTCCGGGCGCGCCGCGGCCCGCGCTTTTGCCGAGCGTGTCTTCGGCGTGATGCTGGTCGTGCTGATCGCATTCAGTGTGCTGGTGGAAATATTCATGCCCGAAGTGATGGGCGTGATCGCGGGGGGATTTCGCGATGACCCGGAAAAATTTGACCTCGCGGTCGACTTCGCGCGCCTGACGTTCCCCTACCTGATGTTTGTCTCGCTGGCGGCGATGCTGAGTGGCATCCTCAATACGCTTGAGCGCTTCGTTGCTGCTGCGGCGGCGCCGATCCTGTTGAACATCATTCTGATCGGCGCGTTGCTGGGGGTGACACGCGGCTGGCTACCGGACCCGGGCTTGGCGCTGAGTTGGGGCGTCCTGCTGGCCGGTATCGGACAATTGGCGTGGCTGGCGCTGGCGTGCTCGCGCGCCGGACTACTACCCTATGTGCCGCGCCTTGTGATGGGCCCGAAGGTGCGCCGTCTCTTTGTTCTGATGGGGCCCGGGATCATCGGCGCGGGGGTGTACCAGATCAATGTTCTGATCGGGGTGCGTTTGGCGTCGGAGCTGCCCGAGGGTTCGGTCTCGTTTTTATATTTCGCCGACAGGGTAAACCAATTGCCTCTGGGTGTGGTTGGCGCGGCGGTTGGGGTTGCCCTGTTGCCGCTGCTCTCGCGCCAATTGAAAGCCGGTGACGTTGCCGGTGCGCGCGAGAGCCAGAACCGAGCGATTGAGTTCGCTATGTTACTGACCCTTCCGGCCACGGCGGCGCTGTTGGTCCTGCCCGCGCCGATCGTCACGGTGTTGTTTCAGCGCGGCGCGTTCGGTGGCGAGGCGGCGCAAGCGACGGCGGCAGCCCTGGCGGCGTTCGCGTCGGGCCTGCCGGCCTATGTGTTGATCAAGGCGCTGGCGCCCGGTTTTTTCGCCCGCGAGGATACCGCGACGCCGGTCAAGATCGCTGTTGGTGCGTTGATCTTAAATGTAGTTGTCGCGCTGAGCCTGATGCCGTTCCTCGCCCATGTGGGGATCGCCCTGGCGACGGCGATTTCGGCCTGGGCCAACGCTACCGCTCTCGCTGTCCTATTGTACCGGCGCGGGCTGCTGGCGCCCGATGAGCGCCTCAAGATTCGGTTGGTCAGGGTCGTGCTGTGTTCGGCCGCGATGGCCATTATCCTATGGCTCGCGGTTCGTGGATTGGCGCCCTGGCTGGTCGCCGGCTCGTTTCAGGGCATCGCCGCGCTGGCTTTGGTGGTGATCGTCGGCATGGCCGTCTACGGCGTGCTGGCGCACATGCTGGGCGTTATGCGCTGGACGGAAATGCGCGCCCTTCTGCGCCGCAACTGAGGTGGCCCCGAGGTTCGCTTGACGGCACGCCACTTCGCGGCGATAACGGCGCGCCTTCACCGGCCCTAAAGCCCTCGGGCGTCCAAACCCCCTGGAGAAGTTTACCATGAGCCGCATTTTCTCAGGCGTTCAGCCGACCGGCGACCTCCATCTCGGCAATTATCTCGGCGCGATCCGTAATTTCGTCAGCCTGCAGGATGATTTCGAATGTCTTTACTGCGTCGTCGATATGCATGCGATTACCGTCTGGCAGGACCCGGCCAAGCTGGCTGCGAACACCCGCGAAGTCGCGGCGTCGTTCCTGGCGGCGGGTATTGATCCGGCACGTAGCATTATGTTCAACCAGAGCCGGGTCTCGGCCCATGCCGAGCTCGCCTGGATCTTCAATTGCGTGGCCCGGGTTGGCTGGCTCAACCGGATGACCCAGTTCAAGGAAAAGGCCGGCAAGCATCGCGAGAACGCGTCGGTTGGGCTCTACGTCTATCCCAACCTCATGGCCGCCGACATTCTGGCCTACAAGGCGACCCACGTGCCTGTCGGCGAGGACCAGAAGCAGCATTTGGAGCTGACGCGCGATATTGCGCTTAAATTCAACAATGATTTTGGCGTCGAATTCCTGCCGGTCGTCGAGCCGCTGATCTTCGGTGAAGCGACCCGCGTGATGAGCCTGCGCGATGGCAGTAAGAAAATGTCGAAGTCCGATCCCTCGGATTATTCGCGGATCAATCTGACCGACGGTCCCGACGAAATCGCCCAGAAAATCCGCAAGGCGCGAACCGATGCCGATGCGCTGCCCGGCCCTGACGTGCTGGCGAGCGACGGTAGCCATGTGGAGGCGGCCTATGAGAAGGCGCGCCCGGAAGCGTTCAATCTATTATCGATCTATGCCGCTCTGTCGGAGCAGTCGATGGCCGTGACGCTCGAGCAGTTCGAGGGCGCCCAGTTTAGCTCGTTCAAGGGCGAGTTGGCCGATCTATCGGTCGCCAAGCTGGGGCCGATCGGCGAAGAGATGCAGCGGCTGATGGCCGATCCCGGCCATGTCGATGGCATCTTGCGGGACGGCGCGGCGCGGGCGAATGCCATTGCCGAACCGGTTCTGCGCGAGGTGCACGAGATCGTTGGGTTCCTGAACCCGTAGATGTTTTGATGGTGTGGCATCGTGGCTGATTACGGCTCAGTAACGGAGGTGGGGTGACGGTGTCGGAAAAACTGAAATATAGCGATCATATCGACACGCTCGTGGCGTTGGTGACTCATTTAGCGGCGACGCGCTACAAGAGTCGTACACCGAGCAGCTAGCAACATCCCTGAGCCTCGACCGCGCCGAAGTCGGCTCCGTGTTGACAGGCTTTCGTGGACTGTTTCGTGAATCGGTGAAAACCCCCGAGGAATCTGGCAAAAAATTTTACACTCTGCATATGCGTTACGCCTTGCGCAGCCAGGACAAGGCGATGAAGGTGAGGAGGAATTGGCGCGCGAGCCTTTAGCCGGCGATCAACTCGTCGCGCTGATCGATTTTATCCTCCACTCTGCCGAACAGGAACGGTTTACAGAAACAACTCGGAAGGAATTGCAATCAACAAAACGGGTCGCCTGGGTCGCGGCGGCTGGTGCGATAGCGGCGGCACTGATTAGTGCCGGACTTCTGAGGTGGCTGGGGTTGGTCGGCTGACGGCCAAACTATTACGCATATTCCGGCAGGGTGAATATTTCGTGCGGCTCTCGAACCCCGCGCAGCGC
>JBLHHE010000090.1:0-7370 GCA_047616465.1 Alphaproteobacteria bacterium | reverse complement strand
CCTGCCCGCACATTGATAATGAATAGGCAAGTTTAGCAAGAGCTGACATGGGCATACTAAGACATTACCAACGCGCCGCGCTGGCGCTGATCGCTGTCGGCGTCATTACATTATATGGCGCTGCCATAGCGTTTCCGACGAAACACCTGCAAAAGGCGGCGGTCGAATGGGTCGCTCTGCCGGACGTGGCGCCGGTCGAGCACACGACGCCCACCGTGGTGAGCCCGCCGAACCTCGATGAGATTGCCGCAGTCAAACAGCCCGGGACCAAACGACCCCGCACCACGACAGTGGCTGAACTGCGCGACAAATTTAGCGCCGTGTCTTTCGAGCTGGGGGCGGTCCGTCACGGCGGCCAGCCGGTACCCCGGCTATTTGCCGACGCCCTGCCCCACGACTTCAAGACGCTGGGCGAGGTCGGTAAGCTCAAACAGACCTTTTTCCAAATGGTGTTGCCGTTAACCCTCAAGGTGAACGAGGAAATTCTAGCTGATCGCCATCGGCTGGTTCTGATACAGAAAGAACTGACGGCCGGTCGCGCCCTTTCGGGCGAAGAGCAGGAATGGCTGGACGATTTGGCTGTCCGCTATGATGCCGCGCCCGGCGACGTGCCTGAACTGTTGCGCCGGGTCGACGCGATATCTCCGGCGCTGGCGCTGGCCCAATCGGCAGAGGAAAGCGGCTGGGGACGTTCTCGCTTCGCCTTAAAGGGCAACGCCTTGTTTGGTCAAAGAACCTGGGAAAAGGGCCTGGGTATCGTGCCACAACAGCGCGACGAAGACGGCCGGTATGAAGTGCGGGCTTTCCCCTCACTGCTCGATAGTGTTCGCAGCTACGCCCGCAATTTAAATGGGCATCCCGCCTATAGTGATTTTCGCGCCCGCCGCGCCGAGATGCGCATGCGCGATGCCGCCCTTGATCCGTACGGTTTGATCGAGACGCTAACGGCGTATTCGGAACGCCGCGACCATTATGTGCAAACCATCCAAAAGATTTTACGCGTCGATAGCCTGGAAGAGCTGGAAGACACACGCCTCAAGGGCCGGCCCACAGAAACCACCCAGGTGCTATCGCGCAGCTAGCCGGCCTTTGTCAGGCGCGCGATTACGATTTAGGCACATAATAGAGCATGCCGAGCCAGCGCCACCGACCGTCCGGTCCCAGCGCGGTGCAATTGATGCGCGCCCGCCCGGCGGAGAAATTGCGGGCCAACCGCACTTCAACGCGCGGACCCAGCCGCTGCATTTGCAGCTTTCCCTGATCGCCGGAATAACAGGTAAGGCCCTGTAACGAATCCGCCTCGTTACCCAATGTGAAGCCGAACAAGGGCGGATTTTGCGTCAATGTTGGATTGCGCGGGGACAAATCGGTATGGGGCACCGGTAAGGCATTCGCCACCAACTTGAACCTTTTTGTGTCGCCGAAATTTTCGTTCAACGCGAAACGCGGCATGTAATAGCGATCCGAGGAGGTGTACAGCGCGCCGGAATGCTGGCCGAAGGCGTGGGCGAAGCCGGCTTCTTTGACGATCTGCTGGATGCGGCTGCTGGCCTCACCGAACGGGTAGGCGAATAAAAGAGGTTTGTTTCCAAGCTCGCTTTGAAACCGCTCGTTCGACAGTTGCAGGTCTTCTTTATTACGGGCTTCGCGGTTCGCCGGCATATGCAAATGCGTTGCCGTTTGACTGCCAATCGTCACGCCATTGTCACGCAGGTCGCGAATTTGGTCCCAACTCATATAGCTGGCGAACTCGCGGTCGATTGCGTCTGTCGCAACGAACAGCGTGAACGGAAACCCGGCCCGGCGCAGGCGCGGCCACGCTTCGGTGTAAACCGACAAATAGGCATCGTCGATAGTGATGCCCACGGTGCGGTCGGGTAGCGGCTGGCCGGCATTGATGGCGGCGAGAATGTCGGGGATGGAAAGAACGGTGTAGCCACCCGCCTGGAGCTCATCGAGATGGGCCTCGAACTGGTCGATGCGAATATTGGTTGAGGCGTGCGCACTTTCGCCGAACCGGTGGTACATCAAGATGACCGCAGACTCGGCAGCCTGCGCCGGTGGCGGGGTGGCGAGAATGGCCAGCAAACACAATGCAGCCTTAGCTATAAAGCGATAGACGCCGGGTTTTATCACCAGACTATTATCCCAAAAATTGGTTTCGCGGTTTGGCCACGATGGCGCCGGTACACCGGCACCGTACCCTTTAGCAGAATTGCATCGCAAGTGGCGTGGGCGAAACGTTTCAGGCGCGGCATTTACGGGGGCGGCGCCATCATAGGTTTCGGCAAGGCGCTATCGGCGATAAGGGGGTAACGGCGGCTATTGAATAATTGATAATGCCACCATTCATTGCCGTAAAAATCCCACCCCGCCGCTGTCATTAGCCCCAGCAAAAACATACGATTACGTTGCGCCGACACGGGAATGCCCGTCGCCGCATGATGAGATAGCGGCGTGAAGGCGTCGAAGGGGGTGCCCATATCGAGGAGTTGACCGGTTTCGTCAGATAAGTTCACATCCACTGCGGCGCCCCGACTGTGAGGCGAACCGGAGCGCGGATCAGCCAGAAAGTCGGGGTCTGGCGTGTGGTTCCACAAGACCCATTGGGCCTCGGCGGGGCGCAAGGCATCGAAAATGCGCAACTTCAATCCAAAGCGTTGCGCCAGTTCTACGGCGCGTGCGAGCTTCGCTGCGGCCTCTTTGTTGAGGTAACAATGGGCCGCGGCGTAGACCGGCCGACCGGTAAAGTTTCGCTCGGTGGCGTAAAACAAGTCGATATCGACGCCATGGGAATCCGGTGTGATTTCGATAATTGACACGACCCCACCTCCCGCGCTGGCTATGCGTGCTAGCCCGTCGATGGTAGATCGTGACTGTGATTCGGCCAACGAAGTTGAGTCCGTATAGGCTCGTTAACTGGGGACGACCAATGACCGGCGGTTTTTAATGACGAGTTTGCCAGCGCCGACTGTATTGGCCCTCGATGCCGCTGCCGGCGCGTGTTCGGCGGCGTTGTTTATCGACGGCGCCGTGTATCGCCGCGAATGGGCCGCGATGGCGCGCGGCCATGCCGAGGTCCTAATGCCAATGGTCGCATCGGTGATGGCCGATCATGACTACACCAGCCTCGATGCGATCGCCGTGACGATTGGTCCCGGCGCCTATACCGGCCTGCGGATCGGGCTGGCGACGGCGCGCGGCTTGGCGTTAGCGGCGAAATTGCCGGTCATCGGCGTGGGTAGTTTCAAGGCGGTTGCACGCGGCGCCCGTGCGGCCGGGGCGCCGCCGGGCCCCATGCTGGTGGTCCTCGAAACCAAGCGGGCCGATCTGTATGTACAAACCCTCGACGCCGCTATGACGGCGTCAAGCGAGCCGGCCTGCATGAGCCCGGAGGCGGTCGCCGCGGCATTTCCGGCGCTATGGTCGGCGGCCACGCCGGTCGTCTTGGCCGGTGACGCGGCGGCGCGGTTGCTTGCGGTGCTGCCCAAAAATCATCGTGTCATAGTTGCCGCCGGCGACGGCTTGGCCGATGCCGCCATAGTTGCCGCTGAAGCTGCCGAAATATTGCGGGCAGATCCCGTTTCGCGCGATGTCCCCCTGCCGCGGCCGCTGTATCTTCGCCCGCCCGATGTATCGCCTCCCGCAGCCGATCGTCACCGATTGCGCGGTGGTTCGGGACCGTGACGCGTGGCGCCCCTTTTCAGGTCGAGGTTGTAGCGAATTCGCCTGCGGTCGCTGAGGCGCTCGCCGAATTGCACGCTATTTGTTTCGCTGGTTCGCCACAGGAAAATTGGTCCGATAGTGCGCTTTCGACACTTCTCGATACGCCCGCAACCATCGGCGCGATCGTGCTGGGTGACGGGGGCGGGGCGCTCGGTTTCATAATTGGCCGCGCCATCGCCGATGAAGGCGAGGTGCTGACACTGTGCGTTTCCCCGGCGGCCCGCCGCCAAGGTATCGCCACCGCTCTGATGGTAAAACTGCAAGAATTGCTGGCGCCGCGTCGCCGAATTATTCTCGAGGTCGCGATTACCAACAGGCCAGCCCGCGATCTGTACCAAAGCCTCGGGTTTCGGGAAGTGGGGCGCCGGCCAGCGTACTATCGGCGGGGCGGGAAGGCCGGCGACGCCTTGATCCTGGCGCGCGGCAAGACCGATGATGTAGGGGCTATTACTTAAAAAGCGTATGAAATAAGTGATCGTTCGTGAGTATTGATAAAAAATTTAAATGGCCTGTTGAGAATACTGGTTCGATAACCTATATAATCCGGGGAAATCCCGTAATGAGGCCTATCTAATGACCGACCAAAATAATTCCGCTGAACTACTGAAGCTGACTGCGGAAATTGTCGCCGCCCATGTTTCGAACAACACATTGCCCGCATCCGAATTGCCGCAGTTAATTTCGCAAGTTCACACCAGCTTGTCGGACACAGGCAGAGCGGCAAGCGCCGAGGAGCGACCCGCGCCTGCGGTATCGGTGAAAAAATCCGTGATGCCCGATTACATCGTTTGCCTGGAAGACGGCAAAAAATTGAAAATGCTAAAGCGGCATCTGAAGACGTCTTACGATCTAACGCCCGAGCAATATCGCGAACGATGGGGATTGGCGGCGGACTACCCTATGGTTGCACCAAACTACGCCAAACGGCGTAGCGCGCTGGCCAAGGAAATTGGGCTTGGCAAGCGCGGGCGCACTAGCAAATAGGTTGTCCGCTACGCAGTAGCGTGAATTTTTCGGCGACTAGTCGCTGATTCGCGGAACTTGCACTATATTGGCTCTCGACATGCGTTGTTCGTCTGGCTGTGGCGTTGGACGCTAGCGTCACAAAGAATAGCCATGTGAGGAGGGGCATGCAGTCGCGAATCGAGCAGATATGCTCCGACAAAGGTCTAAGAATGACCGACCAGCGCCGTACGATCGCGCAGGTTTTGTCGGAAAGCATCGACCATCCAGACGTCGATCGGGTGTATCAGCGGGCCACTGCGCTAGACCCGCGTATATCGATTGCGACCGTATACCGGACCGTTCGTCTGTTCGAAGAAGCGAATATTCTGGAGAAACATGATTTCGGCGATGGCCGGGCGCGCTACGAAGAGGCCTCCAACGATCACCACGACCATCTGATCAATATAAAAACCGGTGAAGTGATCGAGTTTTATAACCGTGAGATCGAGGTATTGAAGGAAAAAATTGCCAAAGAACTTGGCTATGATCTAGTCGATCATCGGCTGGAGTTGTACGCGACTCCTTCGGCTGCCGATGACCCTGCCGATGACGGAGGCGTTCCTTCGTGAATGGCGGCCCCGGCGGTATTCATCACCCCTGCAGCGGTGTCGATTGACGGCATGGCGGATATGAGCGAATCCCCGTTGCCGGAGGCGGCTAATATTGACGCCGCCCTAGAGGCCCTGCAGACCGGTACGCTCAGTATGCGTCTGGCGAAAACCGACGCCGATATCGATGCGGCGCAGGCCCTGCGCTATCGCATATTTTATGACGAAATGGCGGCTAAGCCGTCCGCCGAAGCGGCGCGCCTGAGACGTGATTTCGACTCCTTCGATGACGTTTGCGACCACCTATTAGTGATCGATCGTTCGATGGGCGAGGGCGCCGATTCGGTGGTTGCGACCTACCGGCTTCTGCGCGGCTCGGTCGCCGCGACTCATGGCCGTTTCTACACGTCGGGTGAATACGATATTGCAAATTTGTATGGGTTGCCGGGGGAAATGCTCGAGCTGGGGCGCTCGTGCGTCGATGCCAGAAGCCGCGACCGGCCGACAATGCAATTGCTGTGGCGCGGCATCGCCGCTTATGTATTTCATCACGACATATCGTTGATGTTCGGCTGCGCCAGTCTCCATGGCACGGACCCCAAAGCGTTAGCGCTGCCGCTGAGTTACCTCTATCATTTTCACTTGGCGCCGCCGGCATTTCGCACCAAGGCGTTGCCGGAACTCTACGTCGATATGAAGTTTTTGCCGGCCGATGAGATCAACCCGAAGAAGGCGCTGGCCAGCTTACCGCCGCTGGTAAAGGGTTACCTGCGCCTCGGCGGGTTTGTCGGCGATGGCGCGGTCGTCGACGAACAGTTTAATACGACAGACGTATGCATAATCGTGAAGACCGAACTTGTGACCGAGAAATACTACCGACACTATATACGGACTGCTTCGGAGGCCGGGTCGGGTTCCGCGACAGAAACGGACTAAGGGCCGCCCGCGATTATGGCGCAAGCGATAGCAGCAACCGCGAGTAGCTCGCAGATCACTGCTTTTTTTAGGGCCTTTCTATACCTCACCCTGACGCTGGTGCTGATTCCGGTGCAACTGGTGGCCACCGTGCTGCACCTGCCGCTCTCAAAGCGCCTGCCGATGTGGTACCACCGGGTATGCTGTCGGCTGCTCGGCATCCGCCTCGAGGTTTTCGGCCGCCGGTCGCGCGCCCACCCGACTCTGTTCGTAGCTAACCATGCCTCTTATTTAGATATCGCGATCTATGGTGCGTTGATACCCGGCTCCTTTGTCGCCAAGGCGGAGGTGGCCAAGTGGCCCGTGTTTGGCCTGCTGGCAAAAATGCAAAACACGGTTTTTGTTGATCGCCGGGTCCGCACCTCCCATCTGCAAGCCAGCGAAATCGGCCGCCGATTAGAGGCCAACGACAGTATTATCTTGTTTCCCGAGGGCACCAGCGACGATGGCAACAAGGTGTTGCCGTTTAAAAGCGCGTTATTCGCGGTGGCGGAAATGAAACCGCATGACCAGCCGCTTGTGGTGCAACCGGTTTCACTCACCTATTCGCGGCTGGATGGCATTCCGATTGGACGCCATTTGCGCCCGTTCTTCGCCTGGTATGGCGATATGGATATGTTCTCTCACGCACGCCGGCTCATTGGTCTTGGCCGGTTGACGGTAACAGTCAGTTTCCACGATCCCGTCACCATCGATGAATTCGCGTCCCGCAAGGAACTGGCGGCGCATTGTTATGAGGCGATTGCCCATGGCCACGCCGAGGCGTTGGCGGGGCGGCTGCAACCGCAAGTCGGGGCGGCGGGACGCTGGGACTGGATCCGCTGGCGCCCGCGCCCGCGGCTGCGCGATTTACGGGGCCGTCGCCGGGCTCCGGGCGTCAAGGTGGGAGCCAGATTCCGCCGCCGCCGCCTTGACTCCCGCCGGGGGAAAGCTTAGGTGTGATTTAGATATGAATTACAGGCGCTTGGCTGCGAACTTGGAAAAATATTATAGTCGGTTTCACCCCGTCACTTGGCGAGCGGCATAACGCGCGTGGCCAAGAAACTCTTTATCAAAACATATGGTTGCCAGATGAACATCTATGACTCCGCCCGTATGGCGGATGTCCTGGCGCCC